>JAAYVT010000152.1 GCA_012517025.1 Phyllobacteriaceae bacterium
AGATCGCCAGACCCGCCGTGACGGAACCGCCCGGCGAGTTGATGTACATGGCGATTTCCTTGTTCGGGTTCTCCGCCTCGAGGAACAGCAGCTGGGCGCAGACCAGCGTCGCCATGAAGTCCTCGACCGGCCCGGTGATGAAGATGATCCGCTCCTTCAACAGACGCGAATAGATGTCGTAGGCGCGCTCGCCCCGGTTGGTGGTCTCAACCACCATCGGCACCAGCATGTTCATGTAAGCGTCGACGGGATCCTTCATCGTCTCACCAGACCTTTCGATTCTCGTCACGTCCGATCGCCCCGGATCGCTCCGAGCGACGGCTCGCTGCCACAGTTCCGGTCGCGGGACGTGGGCACGCGCGACGCCGGGGGCACGAGCCCCCCTTTTCTCGATACATATAGCCTGACGGCCCCCTCGGGAAGGGGTGGCACGCGCACACCCCCGCGACGGTCGCCGCGGCGTCGACCTCTCGGCAAGCCGTTGCCGGGGCGGGATTTCCCTCCGACGACGGCGACGCGCCGGTCCTTCGACGACGAAACCCGCCCGAAAGGGGCGGGTTTCGAAAGCATCTCGACCGCGGGAACGGCGGCGAATCGCGGCGGCCGATCAGGCCTCCTCGACCTCGGCCATCAGCTCGGCGACGGTGACTTCCTTGTCGGCGACCTTGCACTCGGCCAGGATCAGGTCGACCACCTTCTCCTCGAAGATCGGGGCGCGCAGCGAGGCCATCGCCATCGGGTTCGAGCGATAGTAGTCGAACACCTGCTTCTCCTGGCCGGGGAACTGGCGGACCCGCTCGATCAGGGCGCGCTGGACTTCCTCGTCCGTCACCTTGACCTCACGCTTCTCGCCGACCTCGGAGAGCACCAGGCCGAGACGGACGCGACGGGTCGCGATCTTGCGATAGTCCGCCTTGGCCTCGTCCTCGGTGGTGTTCTCGTCGGCGAAGGTCTTGCCGGACTGCTGCATCTCGGCCTGGGCCTGGTTCCAGATGTTCTCGAACTCGCCCTCGACCAGCTTCTCCGGCAGCTCGAACGCATACTGCTCGTCGAGCTTGTCGAGGAGCGCACGCTTGACCTTGGCGCGGGTGGCGCCGGCGTACTGCGCGGCGATCTGCTCCTTGATGATCTCGCGGAGCTTGTCGAGGCTCTCGATGCCGAGCTTGGTCGCCCATTCGTCGTCGAGCACCAGCTCGCCCGGGGCCTGGATGGCCTGCACCTTGGTGGCGAACTCGGCCGGCTTGCCGGCGAGATGGGCGGCGGCGTAATCCTCGGGGAAGGAGACCTTCACCACCACGTCGTCGTCGACCTTGGCGCCCTCGAGGCTCTCCTCGAAGCCGGGGATGAACTGGCCGGAGCCGAGCACGAGGTCGACGCCCTCGGCCGAACCACCGTCGAAGGGCACGCCCTCGATGGTGCCGACGAAGTCGATCTTGACCTTGTCGCCCTTCTCGGCGGCGGCGCCCTCGGCCTTGTCGGTGAAGGGACGGTTGCCCTCGGCGATCTGCTTCAGCCGCTCCTCGACCTCCTCGTCCTTGACCGGGACGACGGGGCGCTCGACCTCGATCGCCGACCAGTCGGCGATTTCGAAGGTCGGCAGCAGCTCGTAGACGGCGGTGAAGACCAGATCGGCCTCGCCGGAGACCACCTTCTCAGCCTCGACACCCTCGGCGAGGGCGACGTCGGGGTTCAGCGCCGGACGTTCGCCACGGCCCTCGACGACCTCACGGATCGACTCGCCGATGACCTCGTCGACGATGCGGGCCATCTCCTGGGCGCCGACGAGGCGCTTCAGGTGGGCGGTCGGCACCTTGCCGGGACGGAAGCCGTTGATGCGGACGGTGTCCTTCAGTTCGGCGAGGCGCTTGTCGAGGCGGCCGACGAGATCGGCGGCCGGAACCGTGATGGAGAGTTCGCGCTTCAGGCCCTCGGAAAGGGTTTCGGTCACCTGCATGGGGGTCGACGTCCTGGTTTCGTGATCTTGGGTCTCGGAGTGCCGGATCGGGGCCGCATGCGCGCGACGGCGCGCGGCCTCGGGTCCGAACCCGCCGTGGTGGCGCTTCTTAAGCGCGGGAGGGGCGAAGGACAAGCGGAAAAGCGGGGGAGACGCAGATCCCCTCGCCGTTTCCCGCCACTTTCGCCGTCTTCGGCGTCGATGCGTCGCCTAGAGCGTCGGCACCGCCGCCATCAGCACGGCGAAGATCGCCAGCGACACCAGGGTGTGGACGGTCAGGACGCGGTGGACGAAGCGGCGCTCGTCCTCCACCGTCTCGCCCTCCGGCATGAACAACGGCACGATGAACGGCGGCGGCAGGATCATCAGGGTGAACAACGCCACCGAGAAGCGCGGCTCCAGCCCGAGCAGGCCGCCGACCACGCCCCAGGCGGCGAGCGCGGCGAGCGGCAATTGCAGGGCGAGGCGCAGGCCCACCACTTTCGCCACCTCGCCGAAGGCGCCGCTCTCCCAATGAAAGCCGTGGCCGACGACGATCAGGATCAACGGCACGGTCAGCGGCGCGAGCAGGCGCAGCGTCGCAACGATCGAGTCGAGGCCGGGGACGCGGTCGAGATCGGCGGCGTGGATGCCGAGGAGGTCGAGCGCGAGGCCGGCGACGATCGCCACGATCACCGGATTGGCGACGAAACGGCGCAGCATCGCCGAGACGGTCGGCCGCGCCTCGCGCCGCGCCAGCAGCAGCGTGAAGAAGACGAACCAGATGAAGAGCTCGTGGCCGAGGGCGACGACGGCGATGGTGGCGATCGCGCCGATGCCCCAGGCGCCGGCGAACAGGCCGATGCCGAGCATGCCGTATTCGTAACCGGTCATCAGGAAGCGCGCCCACGGCCGCTCGACCCCGGCGAGGCGCAACAGGACAGGTCCGGCGAACAGGCCGACGAGGCAGATCGCGAAGACCAGGGCGACCACGGCGAGATATTCCCGCCGGAGGTCGAGATCGACGAAGGACAGGAACAACACCGCCGGCAAGACGATTCGCACCACCAGCAGCTTCAGCGCGTCGCCGGTGCGCCGGTCGACGAGGCCGCCGACGCGCAGGCCCCAGCCGAGACCGAGCAGCAGGAAGATGGGGAGAATGCGGGGCAGAAGAGCGAGCATGGGCGGCCTCGGATCGCGGGAGCCTCCATTGTCGCCATGCGCGGGCGCGCGCCAAGCCGGTCGGGGCGCCGACCTCCCCCGCCGGAAACGCATCGGAGACGTTCGGCCCGGCACCCGGTTGCGCGCCGCCGCCGGAGGCTCCACCATCGCGACGCGTCTCGACGCGGGCGAAACGGGAGATCGACGGTGCCGCCACGGGAATCCTCTTCCTCGCTTCCCGTCCTCGCCGGCGTGGTGCTGGCGGCGGTGCTCGCCGTCCAGGCGTTCGCGCTGCATCTCTACGGCCAGCCGACGATCTGCGCCTGCGGCACCATCCGGCTGTGGGCGGGCGACGTGCTCGGGCCGGAGAACTCGCAGCAGCTCACCGACTGGTACACCTTCAGCCACGTCATCCACGGCCTGATCTTCTACGCGCTGACCACGCTCGCGCTGCCGCGGGCGCCGCTCCTCGTCCGTTTCGCGCTGGCGCTCGGGGTCGAGGCGACGTGGGAGCTGATCGAGAATTCGCCGACGGTGATCGAGCATTATCGGCAGCAGGCGCTGGCGCAGGGCTACGTCGGCGACAGCGTGCTGAATTCATGCTCCGACACGGTGGCGGCGGCCTTCGGCTTCCTCCTCGCCCGCCTCCTGCCGACGCGGGCGGCGATCGGGCTCGCGGTCGCCTTCGAACTCTTCACCGCCGTGATGGTGCGCGACAATCTCACCCTCAACGTGATCCAGCTGATCCACCCGGTGCCGGCGATCGCGGCGTGGCAACAGGGGCTGGCGACCGCCGTCCGCTGAGCCGCCCTCCCCCATTGGTGGAAAACCGCGCCGATCGTCGCACCTGCCGCCCCGGCGACGGTTGACGGCGGCGTCGACAGGCCGTCCTCTCGGACTTCAATCGATTGAGGTCGGAGCCGAGGGATGACGAATCGACGCCGCACGGTGGCTCTGGTCGGAGTGGCGATGGTGGCCTTCGCGGCCAACTCGCTGTTCACTCGGGCGGCGCTGCGCGACACCGCGATCGACGCGGCGGCCTTCGCGGCGATCCGCGTCGCCTCCGGCGCGCTGGTGCTGGCGGTGATCGCGCGGGCCGGCGGCCGCTCGGCGACGGCGGGATCGTGGCCGTCGGCAGTGGCGCTGTTCGCCTACGCGATCTTCTTCTCGCTCGCCTATCGCGGCCTGACCGCCGGGACCGGGGCGCTGGTGCTGTTCGCCTGCGTGCAGGCGACGATGATCGGCTGGGGGCTGGCGCACGGCGAG
>JAAYVT010000153.1 GCA_012517025.1 Phyllobacteriaceae bacterium
ACCGTCGACCCCGGTCTCCACCGTGAGTGACGCGCCGAAGCCCACCAGCATGCGCTCGGTGTGGTCGCGGGTGGCGACCGGCTCGATCACCGTGGTGACGCCGGGGGCGCCGAGGCCGGCGAGCAGCACCGCCGACTTCACCTGCGCCGAGGCCATCGGCAGTCGGTAGGTGATCGGGATCGGCGTCTTCGGTCCTTTGATCGACAACGGCAGCCGGTCCTTGGCGCGGGCGATCGCCTCGACCCCCATCTCGCGCAGCGGATCGAGCACGCGGCCCATCGGCCGCCGCGACAGCGAGGCGTCGCCGACGAAGGTGGCGGCGAAGGCGTGACCGCCGACGAGGCCCATGGTGAGGCGCGAGCCGGTGCCGGCGTTGCCGAAGTCGAGGACGCTCTCCGGCTCCAGGAGGCCGCCGCAGCCGAGCCCGGCGACCCGCCAGGCGCCCTCGCCGGTACGGGTCACGGTGGCGCCGAGCTGCGCCATGGCGCGGCCGGTGGCGAGCACGTCGTCGGCTTCGAGCAGACCCTCGATCCGGGTCTCGCCGAGCGAGACGGCGCCGAACATCAGCGAGCGATGCGAGATCGACTTGTCGCCGGGCACGCGGATGCGCCCGACGAGCGGGGATCCGGCGCGGCTGGAAAGCGGGCGGGGAGCGGCGGCGTGGCTCATGGACGGCTTCGTCTCGCGGGGCTCGGAGGGAACGGGAGCTCGTCCTAACACGGAGCCGACGGGCCGTCACGCCGATCGCGCGGCGGCGATGCGCGCGATCGAGCCGTTTTTCGGTTTTGACAGGGCGCCGGCTTCGGACTAGACGGAACGGACCTTCATCCTGATTTCGCGAGACGATCCGTGGCGAAACCCGAACTCGGCACCAAACGCCTCTGCCCGAACTGCGGCACCAAGTATTACGACCTCAACCGGGACCCGATCCTGTGTCCGAAGTGCGGCACCGCCTTCACCGCCACGGCGGTGAGCTTGCGGGCCAAGGCGCAACCGGTCGAGGAAGAGGAAGAGACCGAGCACGAGGAGGCTCAGGTCGACTTCGTCAGCCTCGAGGAGGCGGACGCCGAGCAGAGCGGCGGCGAGGAAGTCCCCGGCATCGAGGACGACGAGATCGCCGACATCGGCACCGACGACGAGGACGACACCTTCCTCGAGCCCGAGGACGAGGACGAGGACATCGACGGCATCGACATCGACGTCGGTGGCGAGGACGAGGAGCGCTGAGCTCCCGAGGGACCGACGCGTCGCTCGGCGCGTCGGTTTTTCCACAGTCTCTTCCGGGACTTCGAAAAAAAGCGAAGTCGGATGCGAAAGGGGCTTGATCACCGGCGGCGATGCCTTTAGAGATCGCCGCCGTCGCCGGGGGAACCCAAGCCCTGGTTCGGAGAGTGTGGGGCCATAGCTCAGTTGGGAGAGCGCTTGAATGGCATTCAAGAGGTCAGGGGTTCGACTCCCCTTGGCTCCACCAATTCTCCTCAAGTGATTGACACACTTGTAAGTTCCGGAGCTTTCAACGGTTTTTGACGCTTGTGTAACCCCTGGGTGTTACACCGAGGTCATGGAAGCCGTGACCGGACACACCAACCTCGTTCGCCGAGGTGCCGTCTATTACCACCGCTGCAAGGTCCCGACGGACATCGTCGAGACGTACGGTCGGCGCGAGGTGACGTACTCGCTCAAGACCCGCGATCTCGCCGAAGCGGTGCGCCGCGTGAAGGTCGCCGCCGTCGAGACGTTGAAGGCGTTCGACGACCACCGCCGGAAGGTCGCCGCCGAAAAGGCGGCAGAAGCGGCGGCGGCGGCGCGGGCGGCGGTGTCCGATCCCATCGAGCGGCTTCTCGCCGCCGGAGAGGCGATGGCGGCGAACGACGCGGACGAACGCGCCGAACTGGTCGCCTATTCGACCCTGTCGCGGTCTCAACTCAACCTCTTCGCCGAGTTGCACCGCTCGATCCGCCTCGAAGACGACGAGGACGCGCGTTTCAACGGCTTCAAGGCGGTTCGGCCCGGTCCGGGCAGCGACATGTTGCTGTTCACCGCCGACGACGAGCGCCTTTCGGGCAAGCGGGCGCACGCGACCGAATACGCCCTCGCCGAGAGCAAGGCGCGCGCCTTCCTCACCGGCTCGTTCCTGCGCGGAAAGCTCGCTCGTGGGCAATACGGAGACGTCGAGGGCACCGCCGAGGACTGTCTCGCCGCCGCCGGGATCTCGCTCGACGTCGAGTCGCGGGCTTGGCGTTCGCTGTTGCGGCTCGTTCAGGTCGCCGAAGTGCAGGCGATGGCGGACATTCAGGCGCGCAACGAGGGCAAGGAACCCGAACATCGGGGTTCAGACGAGATTTTAACCGAAATCGCCGCCAGCTTGGTTCCGAAGCCCGTGGAGCCGAATTCGACCGTCGCCGCTACGTCGCCTCATCCGATACCCATCGCGCCCGTCAGCGCGGCTCCCACGCTCTCGGAGGTTCGCGACCAGTGGATCGAAGAGGGCAAGGCGAAGGAATGGAGCCCGAAAACGGGCGAGGCGCGCGTCATCATGGTCGATCTCTTCATCGCCTGCGCAGGGGATCGGCCGATCGACTCCTATTCCAAGGCGGACGCACGCACGTTCAAGGATGCGCTCGCGTCGCTTCCGGCGAACTGGTCCAAGACGAAGAGCCTGAGGACACTGCCGGTCGCGGCGGCGGCGAAGAAGGCCAAGGCGGACGGCATGACGCCGATGAGCGTTACCAACGTCAACAAGCACCTGAATTGTCTCTATGCGCTCATGGCGTGGGCGGCGAAGCATTATGACGAGATCGAGCGCAATCCCTTCGATGGAATGCGCGTCGACAAGAAGACCACCGCCCGCGACGAACGCGATCCCTTCGCCATCGATGATCTGAAGCGGATGTTCGCCGCGCCGATTTTTCGGGGATGCCAGTCGGAATGGCACTGGTCGACGCCGGGCGCGGTGGTGCTCCGCGACAGTCCGAAGTTCTGGGTGCCGCTCATCGGCCTCTTCACGGGCGCGCGGCTCAACGAAATCCTTCAGCTCTACCGAGACGACATCGTCGACGTCGACGGCGCTCTGTGCATCCGGATCTGTGCCGAGAAAGACGATCAACGGGTGAAGACGGCCTCGTCGCGGCGGCTCATCCCCGTGCACGCCGAATTGCTGCGGATCGGCTTCCGGGCTTTCGTCGCGAGCAAGTCGGGGCGGCTGTTCGACACGGTCGAGAAGGCCCCCGACGGCTATTATTCGTCGACCTTCTCGAAGCACTTCGTGCGTTTCCTCGACTCGGTCGGGGTGAAGCGACCGAAAGTATCGTTCCACAGCTTCCGCCACACCTTCGAGGACGCCTGTCGAGCCTGTGGCGTGCCGCACGACGTCATGAACGCCCTACAGGGGCATTCGCAGGGCGGCATGTCCGACCGCTACGGCGGCGGGCAATACCCGGTGGCGAGGCTGGTGGAAGAGATGGGGAAGCTGCGGCACGCGGGGTTGGATTTGTCGGCGCTCGCGGTAGTGCCATAGCGGGCTCGTCATGCCGCACGAAGGACGGCAGCGCGCCGAAAGCGGAAGCTTGGCCCAGTAAGTCCAGGTCCGTGGAATTGAGTCAGCAGCAGGTCAGCCGATGGGGTGATATTCATCTCTCAGGTCGGCGATTTGACCCCGCCCCAAGCTCTTAACGTGGTGAAGACGACGCTTTACGGTTGTAGCTTCGATGGAATCGGACCATTTCTCTATCATACGAGCTGCGACGGTCATAGCTCAGGCGTCGCGCGCAAAGGCTCGCATCTTGAGGTAAGTCATGGCCTACGTCACACCTTCTACTCAAAATATTAAAGGCTGCTTTCAAGTCCATTACTCCCTACCGTACTTTCAAAGAGAGTACAAGTGGGAATCAAGACACTTTACCGAATTATTAAATGACGTACAGAGCGCATTTCTTGAAAATTTTGAGCCGACACTCGGTCGAAAGCATGTTGCAAACTATGCTCCATACTTTCTTGGATCGATTATTACGTCCTCAGCCGTAAACGGAAAGCGCCCGCTAATAGATGGTCAGCAGAGACTTACCTCGGCATTCTTGATAATGGCCTACCTCGATCGATACAAAGATGACAACGGGGTCAAGGATGCATTCGATTTAAGCTCGTTAATCGGCAGCATGAGCTTCGGACAGAAGGAATATGCAATCGAATTTTCTGAGACCAGGAAAGAAATTTTCGATAAGTATCTTGATAGATCCCGTCTATTGCCGGATATTCTTGCTGATATTGAGGATATTCCAAATCTTGACTCCGGCGACAAGAAAATAATTGAAGCATTAAGAACGATAGATACCCTTCTTAACGCTGACGTGAAAGAAAGTATAGAGTATTTTATTGATTACTTTGCGGAGTGCGTGCTACTTATAGATATAGGTGTTGTATCGGAATCTGAGGCGCATCGCGTGTTTGTTACTATGAACGATCGCGGGTTGCGCCTCGGTCCAATTGATCTCTTAAAAGGGCAGATATTATCCAAGATTCCAGACCCCACTGAGAGCTTTCAATGTCACAGCCGTTGGCTCGCTACGATGAATTCGCTACGAGAGCTCGATGCAGAGGAAGATTCCCTTTTCTTCCGAAATCTATTTCGGTCTCAATGGGCGCAAACGATGCGAGGGAAGTCCCGTGGCGATGAGGCTGGCGACTACGACGTCATAGGCGATGCGTATCATAGATGGTTTCAGGGAAAATTCGATTATATCGGTCTTAATACTGCTGACGATTTTGCACGATTTGCGCGAGATGACATCCCGAAATTTGCAGAAATATACCGTTATATCAAAAAAGCGGAAACCGAATTTACTAATGGGGCGGAGTATATATTCTACAATGCGATGAGGCGCTATGGGTTTCAGTCGATGGTGCTTATGGCTCCCGTCGCATTGACGGATACACCATCGGAATGGAAAAAGAAGATAAATTTGTGTGCTAGATATATCGATATCCTACTAACCTCAAGAACGATTGAAGGAAAGGATAATAACTACGACAATCTAAAAGAAATATCATTTAGCCTCACAAAAGATTTAAGAGGAAAGTCATCAGGCGAGGTTCTTGCTTATGTCAGGGACAACTGGTCCGCACCATTAGCCGCTATACAGGGCTTGGGTGCGCTGCGATATACTAGGGCGGATAGATCTGATATTCTGTATGTATTGGCGCGCGTTGCAGCGTATCTAGAGGATGCGTTCGCTTTAACAAATAGGGTTGGATTTTCTGTATATTGGCAACGAGACCGGGGTGGTAAGACATTTGACATAGAGCACCTGCTCTGCGAGAAATTTGATTCGACAAAACTTCCGTTTTCCCATGGTTTTGCGGATGCCAAAGATTATGCGGACCGTAGGAACCTGATTGGAGCTCTTGTGTTGCTGCCAAGGTCAAGGAATAGATCTTTGCAGGACAAGCCTTATTCCGAAAAAATATCTGCATACGCAACTGAGAACGTATTGACCCAAACGCTATGCGATAGCCTTTATTTATCCAATCCAAATGTGACAGATTTTTTATCTGACCATGCCGGACTTAAGATGAGCAGCCTTCCTCAATTCGGGGCAGCCGAAATAGAGCTGCGCGGCAAGCTGTACTCGGATCTGGCGAAGCTGATCTGGGCTGTGCCGTAATCACGTAAATCGCGTTGCCAACGGCTCGGTTTCCTGATGCTAGCCGCGATAATTCATGAGACGGGTTTGCTCGGATCGATCGCTTGGCCTGCTCGCGGCAAGGTTGCTTTCTGGCGCACCCGTCCTCTGCCTGCCGAGGTCGGCGGCGCTGGGGAGCATTGGTTTGGCGGGTTGAGGACGAAGGGTTCGTGTCGGGGGCAGATCGCCCCGTTGGTCATGTGACCAGGCGTGGCAACCGCCCGAGGATGAAGCTGAGGATGTCCCGACAGGGCGCGGCGCTGGGCAGGTGGATCTTGATCCGGGTCTTCATCTCGATGACCCGTGCGGCGATCTTGATCAGCTTGAGGCGCAGGGTGTCGAGCTGGGCGACGCGCCATGTGGACCGTTTGGGCGCAAGAGCGCGCAGCGACCACATCAACCAGTAGGCGCCGGCATGCAGGAACAGCCGGAACTGATTGGCTGTCGCCGAGGAGCAGGAGGTTCGGTCGGCGGCCAGATGGGTCTTCCAGGATTTGATGTGGTTCTCGGCTTGACCGCGCCGGCAGTAGATGTCGTCATAGATCGTGCGGGCGGCGCTGCCCTCAAGGTTGGTGACGACGAAGCGGCTGTCGGTACCTTCAGGCCCTGCCTCAACGCGGGCGACGATGCGCTCGACCCGGCTCCAACTGGCGGCGCCGTCGTGGAACTCCTTG
Organism: Phyllobacteriaceae bacterium; assembly: GCA_012517025.1. GTDB lineage: Bacteria > Pseudomonadota > Alphaproteobacteria > Rhizobiales > Ancalomicrobiaceae > Pinisolibacter. The sequence continues at coordinate 6,353 of JAAYVT010000153.1, forward strand.
TAACGACGCAGCTTGCCGCCATCCGGGGCGGCGTCGAAGCGAGCTTTGGTGCTGACTTCCAGGGTCTTGACGTGGGCGCGCAGCGTGGTGGTCGGTGCAACGCCGAAGACGAAGTCGACGTGGTTGGCGCGGCACCAGTCGAGAACCTCCGGGCAGCAATAGTGGCTGTCGGCGCGCAACAGGATCGAGGTCCGGGGCCAATTGGCGCGGATCGCGCGCAAGAGGCGGCGCAGGAAGGCCCGGATCTCCACGCCCTTCGGACGTTTGGCGGGACGCAACACCGAGGCGACGAAGCGACCGTCGCCATCAAAGACGACGATGGGCTGGAAGCCGTATTCATCATAGTGCGCATTGAACAGACGCAGTTGCTGCCCGCCATGCACCGTGTCGAAGGTGTCGTCGATGTCGAGCGTAATGCAGCCGGGCACCTGACGAAACGAGGCGCAGTAGAGATCGACCATGCTCCGGCCCATGCTGAGCAGCGCGCGGACATCGGGCAGGTTCTCCAGGCGCGAGATGGTCGATTGCGAGCAAGGCGTCCGTCCCGTCTCGGGCAACTGATCGAGCGCCATCTTGAAGATTGGATCATGTCGCAGCGATGTGGCGTCGTTGCCGTCCTCGTATCCGGCGGCGATCATCAACAGGCGGAAGCGGATGATCTCGGCGAACGAATGGATCACCCGGTCCGCAGAGCGAGGATCGTTCAGACATCCGGCCAGTCGATCGGCGACGCCAAGCCGCGCTTCAATCTCGCGCAGGGCCAGAACCCCGGCGTCGGACGACAGTTCGCCGCCGTCGAAACGAACCACAAGATCCTTGCTCGCAACCGGTGACAGACCTGGAAGCGTCGGGTTATTCTCTATCATGACGGGTGTAGCCTCCAGAAACGGAGCAGATTCGGCGTAAGCAACCAAATCATGCGCCGTTTCAATGGATTACGCTACATCCGTCAGCCTAAGTGAATTTTTCGGGCTAAGGATCTGAGGTATTAACGATGCCATTTGACCACATTATTAGTATAGGCGCTACCTGTACGCCTGCCTGGCAGATCAGATCGCATTTTCCTGGTGCAAAGGCATTTCCATTTGATTGGCGGATCACGCCATGGCCGACAATGGTCTCGTTGATTGAAAATGATTTCCAGGGATTCGCAGAACCAGACCAATTTTATATATCAGACGACAAGAAATCTGTATTTCACAAGAAATATGAAATCGATATGCCGCATGATTTTCACAAATCTGGCAAATTCATTGCAGATGATTGGGAAGAATACCTTGATGGTGTAGTTCAAAAATTCAAGTATCTGATAGATAGATGGTCTTCTGTCATGGAGTCCAGGTCACGCATTCTGTTTGTAAGACATCAGGGAAATGTCGTCATTGGAGATAATAAACCAACTCTCATGCCAGTTAATGATGCGAAATATCTATGCGAACTTCTTCAAAATAAGGCACGGGGATCTGAGATAAAAATTCTTTTTGTAAATGCCGTTGACGGGAACACATCTATTAATGCGTGCGCAAAGACGGCGGATGTACGCTATGCGAACGAAACTGACTGGCCGAATGAATCCGATCGTTGGAAAGGCGCCACAACCGAGTGGGCTAAGGTTTTCGAGAATATATGATACCGGTTCGCTCATGAGCTGACCTTTTTGATCCCCGGGTAGTCGCACAGGGAGACGATACGGCCGAGATCTATGGTTGCGCTGTTCCAAACTCGGCAGCAGGCTTCGACGATGGCGTTCTGGTCGTCGAGGACGCGCAGGGACAGAGTATCCCTCCGGCCGAGGCCGTCTGCCTGGGAGTAGGCAACCAGGGTAAGAGTATGCCTTATGGCATGCTCTAAGGTCATTTCGGATTTCGAGGTTCTGGCTGCGGGCGACGCGGGTCGTCGGCGGCCTTGGACGGATGCCGAGAAGCTCCGGATTGTCGAGGAAAGCCTCCGGGGTCGTCGTCAGGGCTCGGCAACGGCTCGACGCTATGGGATCTCGCGGTCGCTGCTGACGCGCTGGCGCTCGGCCTACCGTTCCGGGGTGCTGACGAGCGATTGCCCGGTGTTCACGCCGGTGAAGCTCGCCGAGGATGTTCCTTCCTCTCCCGTTCCTGGTGTTTCGTCGGCGGCGAGGATGCCTCCGGGCACCGACACGCAGATCGAGATCGTGTTGCTGAGTGATCAGCCCCCACCGAGTGGTCCAGTTTGATTGTTAGTTCAGGGTCGGCCTCGGCGCCAGGGCGGGCGTCGAAGCTGGACGGGGTTGCGCAGGCGCCCGCCCTGGCGCCGTTGGAATGAAGACCTCGGGCGCAGGCGGTTTATAGCCGAGCGAGCCGTGGGGCCGTTCGGTGTTGTAGTGGCGTCGCCAGCTCTCGACGACGATCTTCGCCTCTGCCAGAGAATAGAAGATCTCTCCGTCGAGCAGTTCGTCCCGGAGCCGTGCGTTGAAGCTCTCGACGAAGCCGTTCTCCCAGGGGCTGCCAGGCGCGATGTAGGCCGTCTTCGCTCCGACGGCGGAGATCCAATCCCTGACGATCTTGGCGATGAATTCCGGCCCGTTGTCCGAGCGTACGTGCTCCGGCACGCCGCGAAGGATGAACAGGTCCGATAGCACGTCGACGACATCGACCGCCTTCAGCCGCCGGGCGATACGGATCGCCAGGCACTCGTGGGTGAACTCGTCCACGACGTTCAGCATGCGGTACTTTCGCCCCTCGTGGGTTCGGTCTTCGACGAAGTCGTAGGACCAGACGTGGTTCGGCCGCTCGGCCCGCAGGCGGATGCACGATCCGTCGGCGAGCCAGAGCCGGCCCCGCTTCGGTTGCTTCGACGGGACCTTCAGCCCCTCGCGTCGCCAGATCCGTTCGACCCGCTTGTCGTTGACCACCCATCCGGCCGTCGAACGGAGAAGTTCGGCGATCTTCCGGTAGCCGTAGCGCCCGTATCGGCGAGCGAGTTCGACGACGTCGGCGGTCAGCCTGTCTTCGTCATCTCGCCCGCGTGGCACTTGGCGCTGGGTCGAACGGTGCTGTCCGAGCACGCGGCAGACCCGGCGCTCGGACACCTTCATCGTCGATCGAACGTGATCGATGCAGGCACGGCGACGCGCGGGGCTCAGAAGTTTCCCTTTGCTGCCTCCGCCAAGATGAGTTTGTCGAGGGTCAGATCGGCGACGGCTTTCCGCAGCCGCACGTTCTCCGCCTCCAGGTCCTTTAGCTTGCGGACCTGATCAGACTTCAGGCCGCCGAACTCACGCAGCCAGCGATAGTAGGTGAGCGTGGTGACGCCGATCGCCCGAACCGCGTCCACGACGGGGCTCCCCTGGCCGATCAGCACGTCGACCTGACGCAGCTTGGCGATGATCTCTTCCGGTTGATGACGCTTTCTCGGCATCGGATGGTCCTTCCTTGCTGTCCGTAGACATACATCGGGATGGACCACTTCGATGGGGGTGGATCACTCTGAAACGCATGGATCGTATCGCGTCGTCCGGACGGAGGATCACGACATGCAGAGACTTCCGATCGAGAAGGCCTTCACCCTGATCGAACCCGGGCCGGTGGTCCTGGTGACGACCCGAAGCGGCGCGAAGGCCAACGTCATGACCATCACCTGGACCATGGTGATGGGGTTCTCCGGCGAACTCGCGATGACGACGGGCCCGTGGAACCATTCCTACGCGGCGTTGGAGGCGACGCGGGAGTGCGTGATCGCGATCCCCACCGTCGACATGATCGACACGGTGGTCGGGATCGGCACCTGCAGCGGCCGGGACACCGACAAATTCGCGAAATTCCACCTCACCGCGCTTCCCGCGACGCAGGTCGGCGCGCCGCTGATCGCGGAGTGTCTCGCCAACATCGAATGCCGGGTCGTCGATTTCGTCGAGCGGCACGGCATCGTCGTGTTGCAGGGCGTCGCGGTTCATCTCGACGAGGCGCGCAAGGAGCGGCGGATGTTGCACGCCGTCGGCGACGGAACGTTCATCGTCGACGGCCGCAAGATCGACCGCCGCGAGATGATGCGGAGCAAACTGCCGGCGGGGGTGTGAGCGATCGGAGGCGCCGGGCGCCGCCGTCCCCTCACTCCCACTCGATCGTCCCCGGCGGCTTCGATGTCACGTCGTAGACGACGCGGTTGACGCCGCGCACCTCGTTGATGATGCGGGTCGCGGTGCGGCCGAGGAAGGCCATGTCGTAGGGGTAGAAATCCGCCGTCATGCCGTCCACCGACGTCACCGCGCGCAGCGCCAAGACGTATTCGTAGGTGCGATAGTCGCCCATCACGCCCACCGTCTGCACCGGCAGCAACACCGCGAAGGCTTGCCAGATCACGTCGTAGAGGCCCGCCTTGCGGATCTCGTCGAGATAGATCGCGTCGGCCTTGCGCAGGATGTCGAGCTTGTCGCGGGTGATGCCGCCCGGGCAACGAATGGCGAGCCCCGGGCCGGGGAACGGGTGGCGGCCGATGAAGGCTTCCGGCAAGCCGAGTTCGCGGCCGAGGGCGCGGACCTCGTCCTTGAACAGCTCGCGCAGCGGCTCGACCAGCTTCATGTTCATGCGCTCGGGCAGGCCGCCGACGTTGTGGTGGCTCTTGATCGTCACCGACGGGCCGCCGGAGAAGCTGACGCTCTCGATCACGTCCGGGTAGAGCGTACCCTGCGCGAGGAAGGTCGGACGGCCCTTGCCGTCGCTCGCGATCTTGTGCGCCTCCGCCTCGAAGGTCTCGATGAACAGGCGGCCGATGATCTTGCGCTTCTGCTCCGGGTCGACCACGCCCTCGAGCTCGCCGAGGAAAGTTTCCGACGCGTCGACATGGACCAGCGGGATGTTGAAGTGGTCGCGGAACATGCCGACCACCTGTTCGCTCTCGCCCATCCGCATCAGGCCGTGGTCGACGTAGATACAGGTCAGCTGATCGCCGATCGCCTCGTGGATGAGGACGGCGGCGACCGACGAATCGACGCCGCCGGACAGCCCGCAGATCACCCGGTCGGAACCGACCTGGGCACGGATCTTCTCGATCATCTCGGCGCGGTAGGCCGACATCGTCCAGTCGGACTTCAGCCCGACGATGCGATGGACGAAGTTCGCCAGCAGCTTGCCGCCGTCCGGGGTGTGGACCACCTCGGGGTGGAACATGGTGGTGTAGTAGCGACGCGCCTCGTCGACGGCGATGGCGAAGGGGGCGTTCTGCGAGGTGCCGACCACCTCGAAGCCGTCGGGCAGCTCGGTGACGCGGTCGCCGTGGCTCATCCACACCGGATAGCGGCCGCCGACCTCCCACAAGCCTTCGAACAGCGGCGAGGCTTTCAGAATCTCGACGTCGGCGCGACCGAATTCGGCG
>JAAYVT010000154.1 GCA_012517025.1 Phyllobacteriaceae bacterium
CGGCCCCGTGAAGGGCGCTGGACCCCCGCATACCGGCTTCGAGGCTCTTCCCACTGTGGTGGATCAGGAGGACGACGCAACGGAGTTCCTGCGCCACGAAGTCGGCATTGGCGATGAAGACGCCCATGTCCTTCGCCGAGTTCTCCTCCAAGCCGGGGATGACGCGGGCCGTGGTGTCGATCACGACGAGGCCCGGCAACCATCCCATCGGCAGCGATTGCGCCCGGATCGAAGCGACGAGTTCGGGACCATCGCCGGGGGCGGCGCCGAGGTTCGGCGCGGCGTCGATCATGGCGAAGGGTGCTTCCCACGCCCCGAGGCGTTCGCGCGCCGCCACGACGCGCCGACGGAAGCCGACGGCACCTTCGGCCGCGACGTAGACGACGCCGGCTTGTTCGACGCGCTGCGATGCCCACGAGCGACCGAGGGAGACATGCAAGGCGACGTCGAGGGCAAGGAAGCTCTTGCCGCACCCCGAAGCCCCGTAGAGCACCGCAAGGCCCCGGTTCGGGAGGAGACCCCGCACGAGATCCGGCGAGCCGCGCACGAAGTCGATTTCTGCGATCGACACCAGTCGGAATTTCGGGGCGGTGGTGAGGGTGTCACCGTTCATCGGCCATCCCCTTCTTCACCAGAAAAGCCGCCGTGCGTGCGTCGTTTCGTTCGTGCGCAGTGCGGATCGCGTCATAGGTCCGCACCATCGCCTCCTTGCCGGCCGACACGATCAGGGTCGCCGCCTCGAAGGTGATGCCGAGAGCGCAGAGGGTATTCACCACCGCCACGCCCTGGTGATCGAGCGCCATCGCGAGGGCATCGAGAAGGGGTTCGCCCTCGATCCGGCGATAATCGGTCTTCGGCCAAGCGGTCATGAGCGCCCCCCGTAGACGAGGAGGGCGAACGCCGCCGCCGTGTCCGGCAGAGGCGCCAGGGTGCGCCCGAGATACGAGGCTTGGAGCCGCGAGAGCGCGGTGGTACCGTCGCTTTCGTTCGAGATGCCCGTCCGAACCGTTTCCAGAGCCCCGCCGTGGTGCCAGCCGCGCGCGGGGTTCGCATTGAAGGGCTTTCGCATCAAGCATGCCCCCCGTCTTTCTCGTCGAACATGCCTGCCACCCGTGCGACCACCGCCGACATGGCATCCGCCGCGAGCCAATCGGCGTGTTCGGAAAACTCGGGGTACGCGGCGCGAATTTCGTCGCGGATCTTTGGGCAGATGCGGTTCGCGAACCGCATCACGGCAGGCAATGCGACGGAGCGCGGAAACCGCTCGACCATTTCGAAGATGGGATCGGCGGCGTCCTTGGTCTCCATGACGAGATCGGGCCACACGTCGTCACGGATGGACTCGATCAGTTCGACGTCGGGCGTGAACGGCGGAGGTGACGAACGGTCCGGATCGACCTTCTGTGTGAAGATCGTCGCGCGGGGCGCCTCGCCGGACAGTCGGACACCACAGGACTGCCAAACGGCGAGCACTTGTTCGAGTGCGCCCTCGTCGCCGGTCTGCCAGACGACGCATTCGCCTCGGCGATGCGAGAGCGTGACGACTTCGAGAGGCTTTCCGGCGGTGGTGGTGTAGCGGTGGACGCGAATGACGTTGGAGCGTCCGCCCATCGGGAAGTGGAAGAGGTCGCCCATCAGTTCACCCCCGAGACCAGACGTTCGATCTCGGTACGCGGGATCAAGGTCCGGCCAGCGATCGTGATCGACTTGAGCTTTCCCTCGTTGATGAGCTTGTAAATCGTGGAGCGCCCGAGGCTCAAAGCCTTACAGGCGTCGTTGATGCGGTAGGTGAGAACTTCGGACTGCGTGTGCATGGAGCCACCCCAATGTTTCGTGGTGGCTCCTAATATTCATATATGGTCGCGCTGTTGAACGGCGTAAACTAGGCTCATTGTCCTCAATTAAGTTGGTTCGTTGGGGGGCGCGGATTTCGTCCGCCTTTTCCGTTGCAACCACCCAGCCCTTTCGCTAGCCGAAACATAAATTTCGAGTGTTCTGGCGGAGGGGGCGCGAGGATTAGACAATTTCCAACGAAATCGGATCTCTTCCACTAACTCTGCTTGAGATATAAGCGGGTTTTCAGCCACCACCGCTAATGCCAACTCCCTGGCGTGAATTTTCCATCCGAGTTCTGCCTTTTCTTTACGACTTTGCCCGCTTCGTCTTCCTCCTGACGCCGCTTGCTTTGCTCTCAGAATTTTTTCAGCCCCACCCGAAAGATCACTACAATAATATCCCGCCGCAAAGGCAATCATTATTGCATGCGTCGCTGCGTTAAATTCATGTTCGCAGAACATTTTATCATATTTTTCTATCCCGAATAGATTATTAATTCCAGCCAAGTTATGTACTATTTTATCTATGTTGTCTCTTTCGTCAAGAAAGTATTTTATGTCTTCAATTTCTATTCCTGTAAATAATCCGCAATCATATGATTTCTGTAATTCAGAAAAATACCCATTCATCGTCTCTATGAAGAGGTCGAGGTCGGGAGATTCACTCTTCTTCATCAATGCAGCTTCTCCTGCTCGACACCGCGCGCTCGGCACCAGTCGTGATAATCGGCGATGGTGTCGGTGAATGCCTCCCACAACTCGGCGACGGTGTTGCCCTCAAAGGTGAGAACGACGCGAGCGTTGACCACTCGCCCGTGGATGATGCCGGCCTCGTCGTCGATTTCGAGCGTCGCGACATAGCCTTCGTGGTTCATCGTGTTCGACCGCCGAACGTGGACATGCTCACCCCCTTGTCGTCCGTGGCTTCACTTCGCCATGTCACGCGGCCGCGCGTCGCTCCAATAGGACTTGCCGTCCTTCCCGGAAGCCCACGGGTTGCCGTGTTCCTTGGGGTGAGGCGGTTCCTCACCACTCTCGACGGCAATCCGGGTGCGGCGTCTCGCACGGCGGTTCTCCGCCTGTTTGAAAGGCTTGTCGGTGCCGGCGGTGGTGTGGCCGAAGACGGGTGTATGGCGGCGAGAACGGGACATCGGGAAATCACTCCGCCGCGACGAGGGACACCACCGCGCGGCGCCCGAGAGCACGGGCATATCGTTCCACCGTCTCCCACGTCGGCTTGACCTTGCCGCCTTCGAGACGTGCCACCGCCGCCTGTGACGTGCCCATGCGCTGCGCCACTTCCGTCTGTGTGAGGCCGGCTTCGCGGCGTGCCTCGGAGAGCGCGAAGGCGAGTTCCATTTCCGGGCCGATGCGCTCGTATTCGGCGGCGAAAGCCGGATCGGCCTTCCACTCGTCGGAGAGCTTCGAGAAAGGAACGGTCTTCGTCATGGCTCCAATTCCTTCACGCGTTCGAGCGCCAACTTGATGATGCGCGGCGGTGTCTTCTGTGTCTTCTTCTCGAAGGCGAGGACGATCACCACCCGCCGGCCGGTCGCCGTCACGTAGAGCGCTCGACCTTCGACGCGCCGGCCCGAGGGACGCATCTCCCAGAGCTTCCCCTCGAGATGCTTCACGAAGGGCTCGCCGAGCCGATCGAGGCCGAAGATCTCGACGCCGACGTCGAGGTGGAA
>JAAYVT010000013.1 GCA_012517025.1 Phyllobacteriaceae bacterium
CACGTCCGCTTCTCCCGGTTCGGTCGGCCGATCGAGGGGCCGCGGGTGCCGACCGCCTCGCTCGACGTGCTGATCGCCTCCGACATGCTGGTGGCGGCGGGCGCCGACGTGCTGGCGCTGGCCTCGCCGAAGCGCACCGCCGTCTTCGCCGACGGCAAGCTGCAGCCGACGGCGGAATTCGTGTTGCGGCAGACCCAGTCGTTCACCGCCGACGGTTTGGCGACGGTGCTCGGCGAGGCGGCGGGCGACTTCCGCCGCCTGCCGGCCGGCGAGATCGCCGAGCGGCTGTTCGGCGACACGCTGGCGGTCAACATGATCCTGATCGGCGCGGCGGCGCAGGCCGGACGTCTGCCGATCTCCTTCACCGCGCTGGAGACCGCGATCCGGCTCAACGGCGCGACCGTCGAGGCCAATCTGGCGGCGGTGGCGCTCGGGCGGGCGCTCCTCGCCGATCCGGCACGGGTGACGGCGCTGGTCGCGCCGCGACCCGCCGTCGACGTCGCTGCGGTGCCGCTCGCCGAGCGGATCGATTTCCTGGCCGCCGAACTCGTCGCTTGGGGCGGACGACGGATCGCGGACGAGTGGCGCATGTCGATCGAATCGATTCGTAGGGCGGAACACGCGGCGACCGGCGGGGAGGAGATCACCCGGCTCGCCGCCGAGCAGCTCTACCGGCTGACCGCGATCAAGGACGAATGGGAGGTGGCGCGACTGCATGCCGATCCGGCCTTCGCGCTTCGGCTCGCCGAGACCTTCGAGGACGTGCGGGAGATCCGCACGGTGCTCGCGCCGCCGTTCCTCGCCCGCCACGACCCGGCGACCGGGCGGCCGCGCAAGGTGTCGTTCGGGCCGTGGATCCGGCCGCTGCTGGGGGTGATGGCGTGGGCGCGGGGTTTGCGCGGCACGCTCCTCGATCCGTTCGGCCACACCGCCGAGCGACGGGAGGAGCGGGCGTTGCGCGATCTCTATCGCGCCGACGTCGCCACCGCTGCGGCGCGTCTGGCGGACGGGCGGACGACCCCCGACGCGATCGCCGCCTTCCTCGCCTGGCCGCGCGAGGTGCGCGGCTACGGGCCGATCAAGGACGCGGCGATGGCGGCGGCGCGGGTGCGGCGGGATGCTCTGCGCGCCGGGCTCGACGATGCGACGGTCAGTCCTCGACGGGCGGCCGGTTGAGCGGCGAGGTGGCCTGAGGCGCGGCGAAGCGCTCCGACCAGGAGGGCAGCTTCGACCAAGTCTTGGCGGTCGCGCCGTGGACGCCGCGGGCGATGGCGCGGGCGGTGACGTTCACCGCCGCGATGCCGAGGGCGACCATGTCGGCGAGTGGATCGGCGAGCGGGCGTTCGCCGGTCGCCAAGGTGAAGATCAGGTCGCCGTCGAGGGGCGTGTGGGCGGGCCACAGCGCCCGGGCGAAGCCGTCGTGCGCCTGGATGGCGAGGCGCTTGGCCTGCGCCTTGGTCAGCGCCGCGTCGGTGGCGACGATGCCGAGAGTGGTGGCGGTGCCGGTGGAGGGGCGCGCGGCGGGGTCTTCGGCGACGCCCTTGATGCGGGGCACGCGGGCCGCCTCGGGCCAGGGGTGGGGCAGGCCGAGACCGCCGAACTCGTCGCCGATCTCGAACGGCGCGGCCCAGAAATGGGGACCGTCGCCGATCGTCGCGGCGCCGACGGCGTTGACCGCCACCATCGCGGCGACGGTGTGGCCGGAGGGCAGGACCAGCGAGGCGGTGCCCAGGCCGCCGAGCAGGTTCGCGGTGGTGCAGCCGAAGCCGACGCCGGTGGAACCGCAATCGAAGGGCTTGTGATCGGCGTCCTCGGCCGCCGTCCAACCGAGGTTGCGGTAGGGCGGGAAGCGGCCCCAGTCCTTGTCGCCGCCGTTCATCAGGTCGAACAGGATCGCCGCCGGGATGATCGGCACGCGCACGCCGCCGACCAGGAAGCCGCGGCCCTGCTCGCTCATGTAGGCCATCAGGCCGGAGGCGGCGCCGAGGCCGAAGGCCGAGCCGCCGGCCAGCACCAGCGCGTCGACCCGTTCGACGGTCTCCTCGGGGGCGAGCAGTTCGGTGTCGCGGGTGCCCGGTGCGCCGCCCATGACGTGGACGGAGGCGACCGCCGGTTTCTCTGGGATGACCACCGACACGCCGGAGGCGAGGCGGTGATCGACGGCATGGCCGACGCTGAGACCGGCGATGTCGAGAATGGAATTGAGGGGGCCGGGGGAGCCGAGCATCGCGCACCTCGCTTCGGTCTTGGGAGGCTCCAACCTACGCGATCGCCGCCCGGTCCGTGAAGCGGGGTCACGGAGAATTCACCCGTGCGCCGGAAGCGCATCGACGAAGGCGGGGCGCGACGCGCCGGCCGAGACGATGAAACCGCCGCGAGTGGACTCGCGACGGTTTCTCGGTCGGAAGAGGGAGGCTCGGGCGCCTCCCCGGACGAGCGAACTCAGTTCTGCTCGTAGACGATCTTGTCGTCCTTGTCCTTCTTCCAGGTGTACATGACGTAGTCGACGTCCTTGCGGTCGCCCTTCTTGTCGTAGGCGAGGTCGCCGAGCACGGTCTTGAAGGTCATGCCGGAGTGGATGGCGTCGGCCATCTTCTTCGGGTCGAGCGAGCCGGCCTTCTCGGCGGCCTGCTTCATGATCTCCACGGCGGCATACGAATAGAGGGTGTAGGCTTCCGGCTCGTACTTCTTGGCGCGGAACTCCTCGACCACCGCCTTGGCGTTCGGGTTCTTCATCGGATCGGGGCCGAAGGACATCAGCGTGCCGACCACGCCGTCGCCGCCGATGGTGGCGAACTCGGCCGAGGTGATGCCGTCGCCCGACAGCATGACGGTCTTCAGGCCCTGGTCGCGCATCTGGCGGATGATCAGGCCGCCTTCGGTGTGCAGGCCGCCCCACATGATGACGTCGGCGCCGGCCGCCTTGATCTTGGAGACGAGGGCCGAATAGTCCTTCTCACCGGCGTTCACGCCTTCGTAGAGGACTTCCTTGATGCCGTCGGCGTTCATGAAGCCACGGGCGGCGTCGGCGAGGCCCTGACCGTAGGTGGTCTTGTCGTGGACGATGGCGATCTTCTTGCCCTTGAGGTTCGCCTTGGCGTAGTCCGCCCACAGCTTGCCCTGCTGGTCGTCACGGCCGCAGGTGCGGAAGATGTTCCACAGGCCGCGCTCGGTGATCTTCGGGTTGGTGGCCGAGGGGGTGATCTGCAGGATGCCGTTCTCGGCGAAGATCTCCGAAGTCGGCATGGTGACGCCGGAGTTGAAGTTGCCGACCACCAGCTTCACGCCCTGACCGACGAAATCGTTGGCCACCGACACGCCCTGCTTGGGGTCGGAGACGTCGTCGCCGACGCTCATGACGATCTTCTGGCCGAGGATGCCGCCTGCCTTGTTGATGTCCTCGACGGCCTGCTCCGTGCCGTTCTTCAGCTGGGCACCGAAAGCGGCGTTCGGACCGGTGATCGGGCCGACGACGCCGAGCTTGACGTCGGCCATCGCGGTGCCCGACCAGGCGAGACCCGCGGCGAGCACCAGACCGGTCATCCACTTCTTCTGCATCGGATTACTCCTCTCCATGCGTTCGCTGTCGAACGTCTCTCGTCGCGCCACCGGTCGAAACTCCGGGGCCGCGTGTTCCATCGCCTCCCGCGGTCGACGGGAGGATGTTCCCCGCTCGGGGGCGAGAGCGCGAAGACCTTCCGCGAACACCCCCGACTGGACGCGATCCATACCCCGTGAGCCGGGGGCGATCACTTTCCGGTGCGCGTACTCTCCACTGCTTCCGAGCCGTTGTCATCCCCCTCGTTGCGTAATATTTGGTCGTTGGAGAGGTTGGTGAACGATTGTGCGCCGCAGAACGGTGCGACGGGTTGCCACGGCGTCGCCCTATACACGAACGACACGAGCGACGTCGCGGGCGCGACGTCGCTCATGCCTTCGAAGACTGTGGTGTGGAGACGGACGACTTTCGTCGGCGAAACTTCAGACGCGATCCTTCCAGAAGAACGGTCCGTCGGCGACATAGAGCCAGCGATACTTGTCGACCATCTGGCCGACGCGGGTGACGCGGTAGCCGGCGGCACCGACCAGCTGCACCACCAGCGTGTCGACCAGATAATAGTGCAGCGACACCAGCGTGCCACCGAACAGCGCGAAATGGATGAACCGTACCGCCAGACCGAGAATCAGCAGATAGCCGAACAGGTGGGCGGCGGACCGCCAGGTCGAGGCCATGGCGCGGCCGGTCATCCATGCCGCCCAACCGCCCATCAGGCAGGTGACGAGCAGGAACAGCAGAATCGAGGATTCCTCGTAGAGAATGCCCTGGAGCATCGGGGTCTCCTCCCTCAGTGGTGTCCACCTTCGAGATAGGCGGCGCGAACCTCGGGACTCTCCAGGAGTTCCTTGCCGGTTCCGGTCATGGTGATGACGCCGTTGACCATCACGTAGCCGCGATGGGCGAGCTTGAGGGCGTGGAAGGCGTTCTGCTCGACGAGGAAGACGGTCAGGCCCTCCTTCTCGTTCAAGTCGCGGATGGCGTCGAAGATGCCTTTGACCACCAGCGGCGCCAGACCGAGCGAGGGCTCGTCGAGCAGCAGCATCTGCGGTCGCGACATCAGCGCGCGGGCGATCGCCAGCATCTGCTGCTCGCCGCCGGAGAGCGTGCCGCCGCGCTGGGCGATGCGCTCCTTGAGGCGGGGGAACAGGGCGAAGACCTTGTCGAGGTCCTCCTCGACGTGGGCGAAGCCGTCGATCGCCGCGCCCATCTGGAGGTTCTCCATGACGGTCATGCGCGGGAAGATGCGACGGCCTTCCGGCGACTGGGCGATGCGCAGGAGGGCGATCTCGTGCGTCGGCATGCGGGTGATGTCGTGACCGGCGTAGACGATGCGGCCGCGGCGGGCGCGCGGATTGCCGAAGATCGTCATCATCAGCGTCGACTTGCCGGCGCCGTTGGCGCCGATCAGCGTCACGATCTCGCCCTTGTGGACGTCGAGGTCGACCCCCTTCAGCGCGATGATGTTGCCGTAATAGGTCTCGACGCCACGGACGGAGAGAAGGGGTTCGCTCACGACGCCACCTCCGCTTCCGCCTCGTCGACCTCGTCGTCGGCGACGCCGAGGTAGGCGGCCACGACCTTCGGGTCGGTCTTCACTTCCGCCGGCGTGCCGTCGGAAATCTTGGTGCCGTAGTCGAGCACCACGACGTGGTCGGAGATCTCCATGACCACGGACATGTCGTGTTCGATGAGCAAGACGGACGTGCCTTCGTCGGATCGGATGGAACGCAGGAGCGTGTTGAGCTCCAGACTCTCGCGCGGATTGAGGCCGGCGGCGGGCTCGTCGAGGCACAGCAGCACCGGTTCGGTGCACATGGCGCGGGCGATCTCGAGCCGGCGCTGGGCGCCGTAGGGCAGGTCGCCGGCGGGATCGTCGGCGCGATCGGTGAGACCGATCTTGTTCAGCCAGTATTTCGCCTTGTCGATCGCGTCCTTCTCGTGGTGGCGATAGCTCGCCAGACCGAGGATGCCGAGGATCGAGAAGCCGGATGCCGACATCAGCGGGTTGTGCTGCGCCACCAGCAGATTCTCCAGAACCGTCATGCCCTGGAACAGGCGGATGTTCTGGAAGGTGCGGGCGACGTGGGCGTGGGCGGAGACCTCGAAGTCGGGCATCCGCTCCAGCAGCCACAGCGAATCGGAGCCCTTGCGCCAGCGACGGCCGGAGGCGGCGGTGGCGGCGGGCAGTTCGCCCCAGATGTCGTGGGAGCCGTGACGCAGCGCGATGCGGCGCTCGGTCGGCTTGTAGAAGCCGGTGATGCAGTTGAACACCGTGGTCTTGCCGGCGCCGTTGGGGCCAATCAGGGCGGTGATGTCGCCTTCACGCACCGTGAAGGTGAGGTCGTTGATCGCCACCAGACCGCCGAAACGCATGGTGAGATGCTCGACCTCGAGCAGGGGAAGGGATTGCCGGGCGGTCATCAGCCGTGACCCTCCGAAACGTGGGATCCGGACACGGACTTGCGCTCCTTGAGGAAGGCGGTGGGTTCGCGGGTGGAGACCAGTCCGCGCGGCTTCCACAGCATGATGCCGACCATGGCGGCGCCGAACAGCAGCATGCGGTACTGGGTCGGGTCGAAGTCGTGGCCGAACACCAGCTTCAGGAAGTCGAGTTCGCGCATGATCTCGAAGCCGCCGGTCAGCGCCACCGCGGCGATCACCACGCCCCACAGCGAGCCCATGCCGCCGAGCACCACGATCGCCAGGATCTGCGCCGACTCCATGAAGGTGAAGCTCTCAGGCGAGATGAAGCCCTGGCGGGCGGCGAAGAACGAGCCGGCGAAGCCACCGAACATGGCACCGGTGGCGAAGGCGGTGAGCTTGGTGTTGGTGGTGTTGATGCCGAGCGAACGGCAGGCGATCTCGTCCTCGCGCAGCGCCTCCCAGGCACGTCCGATCGGCAAGCGTCTGAGCCGGGTGGTGACGAAGGCGGTGACCAGGGCGAGCACCAGGATCAGGTAATAGAGGAAGATGGTGCGGTGGATCGGCGAGAACTCGAGCCCGAAGGTCGCCGCGAAGCCCTGATCGGAGGCGTTGAAGGGAATGCCGAACAGGGTCGGGCGCGGAATGCCCGAGATGCCGGCGTAACCGCCGGAGAAGTCGACCCAGTTGATCAGCACCAGACGGATGATCTCGCCGAAGGCCAGCGTCACGATGGCGAGGTAGTCGCCTCTGAGGCGCAGCACCGGGAAGCCGAGGATGATGCCCCAGGTGGCGGCGAGGATGCCGGCCAGCGGCAGCAGGATCCAGAACGAGAAGCCGAAGGTCTTGGCGAGCAGCGCGTAGGAATAGGCGCCGACCGCGTAGAAGGCGACGTAGCCGAGATCGAGCAGGCCGGCGAGGCCGACCACCACGTTCAGGCCCCAGCCCAGCATGATGTAGATCAGGATCTGGATGCCGAAGTTGTCGATCCACTTGATCGAGCCGCCGGCGCCGAGGCCGGCGAGGATCAGCAGCGGATAGGCGAAGAGCAGGCCGATGAAGAAGGGCGGAGCGATCTGCATCACCCGCGGCGGCAGGGTGATCGTCGAGGCCTTCTTCTCCTTCTTCGGACGGTTCCACACGAAGACCGTGAGGAGGAACCGTCCGCCGACGATGATCGCCACCATCCAGAACAGCAGCGGCCAACGGGTGGCCAGGATCAGCTGGTGTTCCATGTTCTGGACGGTCAGAAGACCGATGAACGGGGTGAGGACGGCGAGCGACACCAGGGCGGTGACGGCCATGTCCTTGGCGACGCGCGGCCAGTCGAGGGCGGCCGGAGTGGGCATCGAGGTGTCCGACATGGTCACACCTTCTCCACTTCGGGTTTGCCGAGGATGCCCTGCGGCATGAAGATCAGCGCCACGACGAGGATGGAGAAGGCGGCGACGTCCTTGTAGTCGATGGTGAAGTAAGCCGACCAGAACACCTCGATCAGGCCGATCAGCAGACCGCCGATGACGGCGCCGGGGATCGAGCCGATGCCGCCGAGCACCGCCGCGGTGAAGGCCTTCACGCCGGGGGTGAAGCCGTCGGAGAAGCTCACCACGCCGTAGTAGACCATGTACATGACGCCGGCGACGGCGGCGAGCGCGGCACCCATCACGAAGGTCAGCGAGATCGTCTTGTCGACGTCGATGCCGAGCAGCGCCGCCATCTTGCGGTCTTGCTCGCACGCTCTCTGAGCGCGTCCCAGCGGCGTCTTCTGCACCAGCCACCAGAAGCCGGCCAGCAACACCGCCGTCACCACCCAGATCATGATCTGCTTGTAGGAGATGGTGACCGGGTAGGTCTCGGAGGAGACCAGGGTGATCACGTCGCTCAGCATCGGCACGACCGGCTTGTTGCGCGGGCCCTGCGTCACCTGGACGAAGTTCGACAGGAAGATCGACATGCCGATGGCGCTGATCAGCGGTGCGAGGCGGAAGGAGCCGCGCAACGGTCGATACGCCACCCGCTCGATCGCCCAGTTCCACACCGACGTCAGCGTCATCGCCGAAATCAGACAAATGAACAGCACCACCGCGATCGATCCGATCCCGGCCCACAAGGTGAGGACGAGGAACGTGATCACCGCGATGAAGGCCGACACCATGAAGACGTCGCCGTGGGCGAAGTTCACCATGCCGATGATGCCGAAGACCATCGTGTAGCCGATGGCGATCAGGCCGTAGATCGACCCGAGGGTGATCCCGTTGATGAGTTGTTGGAGAAAGACTTCCATCTGGGACGAATGCTCCCATCGAAGGACGACGGCGGTCGGGGCGACCAGTGTCGGTATGCCGCAGCGGCGACGAAACCCCTCGACGGGCCGCCGCACCGGGGGGGGGCCGCATTTCCGCCGAGATCGTGTACGGCACCTTAAAATGAGACAATTCGCGCCGTCAAATCCCTTATGCAAAAATGATTTCATCCTCCGATCACGGATCTGTGGGAAAAATAATCTCTACCCTCTCCGGGCGGCGCTTTCGTCGTAGATTGCGATCGCCGCAGATCTCCTCTGCTTCCCGCACGGGAAGAGACGGAAGAACCTGCGAATACGGCGGGATTTGCCGCTTTCGCGTCGAGGGATCGATTTTCGCAGGGGAGAGGTGCGCGGGGAAGGTTGCGTCCGCTGCCGGGCTTCATCTTTCTCCACCGAAAGGACGACACGGCATTCCCGTCGGCGCGACGCGCGGTCGCGCTCGCCCGGCGCTTAAGTCTTTCTATATCGGATCGTGTCATGTCGATGCGAACGATTCGCGACGACCGCAGGACGGGGGCGAGACATGACGTCGACGGCGAGATCGATTTCGAAGGAGCACGACGCGGCGTCGGCCGCGGCGCTCTCGGGTGCGTCGTTTCGCGACGCGATGAGCCGCATCGTCGGAGCGGTGCACGTGATCGCCACCGACGGACCGGCGGGGCCGGGGGGCGCGACGATGACGGCGGTGACCTCGGTCACCGACGCGCCGCCGACCGTGCTCGTCTGCCTCAACCGGTCCGGCCGTCTCAACGCCATCCTGCGGGCCAACGGCGTCTTCAGCGTCAACACGTTGGTCGCCGGCGACGAGGCGCTCGCCGGGGTGTTCGCCGGGGTCGGTGGGCTCGATCATCCGGAGCGGTTCACGCACGGGCAGTGGACGCACGGCGCCACCGGCGCGCCGCTGCTCGAGGGCGCGCGGGCGACGCTCGACTGCCGGATTTCCGAATGCGTCGACGTCGGGTCGCACACCGTGTTCTTCGGCGTGGTCGAGGCGGTCGCGCTCGGCGAGGCACGTCCGGCGCTGGTCTACGTCGATCGGGGCTATCGGGTGATTCCGAACGCCGAGTGAGACGCCGACGGGCGAGAGTCGATCTCGTGTTCCGGCGGGTCCGCAGTTGCGATCGGCGATTCGCGGAGCGGGCGCCGACGCGGCGGAGGCTCCGCCGGTCAGATCAGCTGCAGCCCCTTGAGGCTGGCGTGGCCCTCGCGGCCGACGATCACGTGGTCGTGGATCTGGATGCCGAGCGGGCGGGCGATGTCGATGATCTGCCGCGTCATCGAGATGTCGGCGTTCGACGGCGTCGGGTCGCCGGACGGATGGTTGTGCACCAGGATGATCGCCGAGGCCGAGAGCTCGAGCGCCCGTTTGACGATCTCGCGCGGGTAGACGGGGGTGTGGTCGACGGTGCCGGTCTGCTGCACCTCGTCGGCGATCAGGCCGTTGCGCTTGTCGAGGAAGAGGATGCGGAACTGCTCGCGCGCCTCGAAGGCCATCGCGGTGCGGCAGTAGTCGATCACCTGGCTCCACGACGACAGCACGGTCTTCTTGCGGACCTCGCCCTTCATCATGCGCAGGCCGCTGGCCCGCACCAGCTTCAGGTCGGTCGCCACCGCCTCGCCGACGCCCGGCACCTCGCAGAGTCGTTCGAAGGGGGCGCCGAGCACTTCGGCGAAGGAGCCGAAGCGGCGGATCAGCTCCTTCGCCAGCGCCTTGACGTCGCGGCGGGGGATCGAGCGGAACAGCAGCAGCTCGAGCAATTCGTAGTCGGGGAGGGCGTCGGGACCGCCGTCGCGGAAGCGCGCCTTGAGGCGCTCGCGGTGACCGTGGCGGTGGTCGACCTCGTCGTCGGCGGGCGTGGGAGGCGGGCCGCCGGAGACCTCGTCGAAGCCGCTCATCTCGTCCCCCGTCTCCACCACCGCGCGGGATCCCGACTCGCGCCGACGATCATCCTCCGACGACGTAGGGCGGCTTGTGAAGTCCCTTCGGCGAGAAGGTGAAGACCTCGCAACCGGTCTCGGTGACGCCGAGCATGTGCTCGAACTGGGCGGAGAGCGAGCGGTCGCGGGTGACCGCGGTCCAGCCGTCGGAGAGCACTTTCACGTGCGGGCGGCCGAGGTTGACCATCGGCTCGATGGTGAAGACCATGCCGGGGCGCAGCTCGACGCCCTCGCCGGGCTCGCCGTAGTGCAGGATGTTCGGCGTGTCGTGGAACAGGCGGCCGACGCCGTGGCCGCAGAAGTCGCGCACCACCGAGCAGCGCTCGGCCTCGACGTAGGTCTGGATGGCGTGGCCGATGTCGCCGGTGGTGGCGCCGGGCTTCACCGCCGCGATGCCACGCAGCAGGCTCTCGTAGGTGACGTCGATCAGCCGTTCGGCGGCGCGTTTGACCTCGCCGATCGGGTACATGCGCGACGAATCCCCGTACCAGCCGTCGAGCACGAAGGTGACGTCGATGTTGGCGATGTCGCCCTCGCGCAACGGCTTGTCGTTGGGGATGCCGTGACAGACGACGTGGTTGATCGAGATGCAGACGCTCTTCTCGTAGCCGCGATAGCCGAGCGTCGCCAGCTGGGCGCCGCGATCGACCGCGTAGCGGAAGATGAACTCGTCGATCTCGTTGGTGGTGACGCCGGGGCGGGCGAGTTCGGTCACGGCGTCGAGGCATTCGGCGGCGAAACGGCCGGCCTTGCGCAGACCCTCGAAGGCTTCCGGGCCATAGAGGCGGATGGCGCCGGTGTTCTTCAGGGGCGCGGTGGCATCGTCGACGTAGGTGACCATCTTCGTTCCGTGTGAGCGGGGAGGGACGCGCGGGCGTCAGGGTTTCTATTTATAGGCTTCGACGCCGCTTTCCACACGAAATCGCTCTTTTGCGACGAAGTTTCAAGGTTTCAGACGAGAATCGGCACGTCGCCGACGATTTCGACGCCGGCGGGCGAGACCCGCGCGGCGAGGGCGATCGCCTCGACGCCGGCGGCGCGGGCGCGGGCGAAGCCGGCCGCGTAGCCGGGATCGACGTCGCCGGCGAGGGCGAAGCGGTCGCAGTCGGGACGATCGACCAGATAGACCATCACGGCGCGGTCGCCGAGGACGACCCGGGCGGCGAGCTCGGCGAGATGCTTGGCGCCGCGCGTCGTCACCGCGTCGGGGAATTCGGCGAGGCCGGGGGCGCGGCAGAGGGTGGTGTTCTTCACCTCGACCCAGCAGCGCCCCTTCGCCGGATCCTCGAGCAGGACGTCGACGCGGGAATTCGTCCCGTATTTCACCTCGCGGCGCAGGGTGGCGTAGCCTGCGAGGGCGGGGACGGTGCCGGCGAGGATCGCTTCGGCGACTATCGTGTTGGGCTTCGAGGTGTCGATGCAGACGCAGGCGCCGGCCTCGGTCTCCTCCAGGATCCAGCTCCAGGCGAGCTTGCGCTTCGGGTCGTCGGATCGCGCCAGCCACACCCGCGCGTCGGGGCGGGCGAGGGAGAGCATCGAGCCGGAGTTGGCGCAGTGGGCGACGACCTCCTCGCCAGTCGCCTCGATCACGCAGTCGGCGAGGAAGCGCTTGTAGCGACGGAGCAGGCGGGCGGGGACGAGGGGGGGATCGAAACGCATCGGTCGGTCTCGGCGTCGGGGCGCGGCGGCGCTCACGGACGCTTCGGATAGGGCGGGACGGGGGGATCGCGCAGGTCGCGGCCGACGGCGACGTCGAGCTCGACCAGCGGCGCGCCGTCGAGGCCGACGCGGATCGGCGGTTGTTCCTCGATCCGGGCGAAACGACGGCGGGTCGCGGGGAGGGCGGCGGCGAAGGTGTCGGGGCGGCCGATCAGGACGACGTCGCGGCCGAAGAAGGTGCGCGGATCGGAGAGGAAGGCGAAGCCGCGCGGGTCGTCGCCGAAGACGACGACGGTGGCGCGCGGTCCGAGCGCCTCGGCGAGCCGGGCCGCCTCGGTCCAGCGGAAGGCGACGACGATCGGCGGGCGGCCGGCGGCGTCGCGGGCGAGCAGGCCGCGTTCGTCGAGGGCGCGGACGAGGCCGGTCCACGAGGTCGCCTCGGCGAGCGGACGCTCCAGGCCGAAGCGGGCGACCGTCTGCGGCGACGGCGGCGCGAGGCGGAGCGCCAGCACGGCGGTCGCCGCGACGACCAGCAGGGCGGCGGCGAGGCCGGCGACCAGCCGGGCGAGACGAACGATCCGGACCCGTCCCTCGGCCTCGGCGACGGCGATCGCGCGGCCGAGCAGCGGCAACAGGAACAGCCAGCCCGGCATCTGCCAGTGCGGCAGGCCGGCGCCGCCGAGGAGCGGCACGGCGGTGAAGAGGACGATCGGCAGGGCGGCGAGGCCGACGAGGAAGGCGGCGGGGCCGTCGATCCGACGTTCGGCGCGCAACCCGCAGGCGGCGGCGAGGACGGCGGCAATCGCCGTCCATGGCCCGAGATAGGCGAGTTGGCCGAGGATCTCGCGGGCGAAGCCGATCCAGTTCGGCCGGCCGGCGCCGCCGCCGCGTCCGGCCTGGAACAGGAAGGACACCCAGCCGTTCTCGGCGTTCCAGATCGCCACCGGCGCGACCACGATGGCGGCGATCGCCACCGCCGCCCACGGCCACGGACTGGCCAGGACGCCGCGACGGCGTCCGCCGGCGACGAAGGCGAGAGCGGCCACCGCGAACAGAACGGCGTGGTACTTCGACAGGCCGGCGCCGCCGAGAGTGAGGCCGAGGGTGAGCCAGAGGACGCGGGCACGGACCGGCGTCGGGGTCTCGAACAGCAGGATCGCCAGGGTGCGCGCCGACAATGCCAGGAACAGCAGCAGCGGCCCGTCCGGCACCAGCCAGGAACCGGCGGAGAGCAGGAAGAACGGCGCCAGCGTCAGGGCGAGCAGCGCCCAGAACCCCGCCGTCGCGCCCCAGAAGCGCCGCGTCAGGTCGAAGAGCGCCCAGGAGGTCGCGGTGAAGGCGAAGACGAAGGGCAGGCGCAGCACGAAGGCCGGCACGTCGGCGCCGAACAGCGGGGCGGCGAGGGCGCGCATCGTCGCCACCGTCCAGAAGGTCAGCGGCGGGTGATCGAACCACGACAGCTGATCGAGGTTCGCCACCGCCATGGCGTAGGCCTCGTCCTGCCCCGGCTCGACGATCGCGGCGAGCGCCAGACGGGCGAGCGTCGAGATCGCCAGCAGGCCGACCACCCGGCGCAGGGTCGGATCCGAGGGAAGCGAGAGGCGAGCGAGCATGAGCGGGTTCCGGCGGCTGCGATCGTGATCCTCTAGTCGGATCCGGCGGGCGGCGCCAGCGAGCCGGACGAGCGGCGGCGCGAATTCCTCGCCGAGGGCGGTCACCCGGCGGACGAGGTGCCCACGAACGCGAAACCGGAGGCCGATCGCTCGACCTCCGGTTCGAACTTCACCGTCGTGGTCGGCGCGATGCCGATCTCACATGGAGACGGGCAGACCGTGCATGCGCCAGGCGCCGATGCCGCCGCCCATGTGGGTGTCGTGCGGCAGGCCGAGCTTCTGGCAGATCTGCACCGCCTGGGCGGAGCGGCCGCCCATGGCG
>JAAYVT010000155.1 GCA_012517025.1 Phyllobacteriaceae bacterium
ATTCGCGGCTCGACGACGCGATCCGGCCGGTGTTCCTGGATTTCGATGCGGCGCTCGACACCGGCGAGCCGTTCGCCCACATGGTCGCCGACGCGGCGATGATGGCGGCGCTCGACGCCGGCGCGGCGGCGGCCGGGGTGACGGTGCTGCGGCCGGACCGGGTGGACGACTTCGACGTCGGCGACGCGGCGGTCGAGATCCGGCTCGGCTCGGGTCGCCGGGTGCGGGCGGGGCTGCTCGTCGCCGCCGACGGCGCGCGCTCCAAGCTGCGCGATCTCGCCGGCATCGGCGTGGTGCGGCGGGACTACGGCCAGTCGGGGATCGTCACCACGATCGCGCACGAGCGGCCGCACGAGGGGCGGGCGCTCGAGCACTTCCTGCCCGCCGGCCCGTTCGCCGTGCTGCCGCTGGTCGACGACGCGGAGGGGCGGCATCGCTCCTCGCTGGTGTGGACGGAGAAGACCGCCGTCGCGGAGCGTCTCGTCGGCGGCGACGCCTTCACCTTCGGCCTGGAGCTGGAGCGACGTCTCGGCCACCGGCTGGGACGGCTCGAGGTGCTCGCCGCGCCGCGGGCGTTTCCGCTCGGTCTGACCCTGGTGCGCGATTGGGTGAAGCCGCGCTTCGCGCTGGTCGGCGACGCCGCCCACGGCATCCATCCGATCGCCGGCCAAGGGCTCAACCTCGGTCTGCGCGACGTCGCGGCGTTGGTCGAAGCGATCGTCGAGGCCCGTCGGCTCGGCCTCGATCCGGGCGGGATCGAGGTGCTCGAGGGCTACCAGCGGCGGCGGCGTTTCGACGCGGTCGAGATGGGGGTGGTGACGGACACGCTCGATCGACTGTTTTCCAACGATCTGCCGCCGCTCAGGCTGTTGCGCGACGTCGGGCTCGGGTTGGTTGAGCGGATGCCGAAGCTGAAGGCGCGGTTCGTCCGCGAGGCGGCCGGGATCGGCGGCGCGGTGCCGCGGGCGATGCGCGGCGAACGACTCTGACCACGCGACGGCAGGTGAACGGAGGGTGAAGACGGCGCTCCGACCCGGTTCAGGGATGCGGCGCGAAAGTCGAACCCGTTCGCCGGCGAGAGGCTTCGGACGCCCGAGCTCGACGAACTTCAGGTTCGTCCCCGTGCCTTCGGAGGCCGTCATGTCCACTCTTCTGCGCAATTCGCTTCTCGCGGTGGTCACCGCCGCGTCCCTTCTCGGCGCCGCCGCCGCGACGCCCGCCGCGGCCCACGACTGGTGGGGTCGGGGCGGCGGTTGGGGCGACGGATATCGTCGCGATTGGCGCGACGAGGACCGCGGCTGGGGACATCGGCGGGACTGGGGGCGCCCGCATTGCTGGATCGAGACCCGGCGGGTGCGCGAGTTCACGCCGTGGGGGCCGAGGGGTCGTCTCGTCGAGGAGAGCGTCTGCCGGTGAGGCGAGATGAACCGGTCATGAACGCGGCTTTCGGACCGAGTTCACGCCGTCTGCGCCAATCTCCGGTTCGAGACGTGGCGCGGCTTCGGAACTGGACGATCCGACCGTCGTTTACTCTCCAGGGTCAAGGCGTGTCGTGCCGGATCGACGGCGGGATACGTTCGTGACACAATTCAACGTCGGCCGTACGCCGATCGCGCGTGGGGCCGAGCTTCGGGCACCTCTTCTTCGAAGATCGTGGAGGGGAGGGGTCGGCGGTCGAAACGCGGGGGAACCCGCGGTGCGGCCGAGGGTCGGGTCGAGAACCTTCGACGTCGGCTCGTCGTCTCGGGAGGGACAGATGTCGATCTTCAACAAGAAATTCCTCGTCGGGTGCATCGCCGCGATCATCATGGCCGACGCCGTCGTTCCGGCGATGGCCCAGCCTTGGGGGCCGCCGCCGCCGCCGCGCTACGGTTGGCATCGTCCGCCGCCCGGGCCGGGCTGGGGCCCGCCGCCGCGCTGGCGCCGTCACTGCTGGATGGAGGAGCGTCGGGTGCGCGTCGACACGCCGTGGGGTCCGCGCTGGCGGATCCGCAACGTCCGCGTCTGCCGCTGACGCGAAAGGCGGTCGGCTTCGGCCGACCGCGGCTCGATCCTACGACATGAAACGACGTCGGCGCCCCTCGCGGGGCGCCGACGTCGTTTCGAGAGGTGTCTCGGTCTCGAAGCCGTCTGCGAGGGTGCGGACGGCGGGGCGTTCGGCTCACTGCCGGACCATCGGCACGACGTGCAGGGTAGCCGGCTCGGTGCCGGCGAGGCGCTCGGGCAGCGAGGAACGCCGACCGTCCTCCTCGACGATCCAGCGCACCCGGCTCCAGGCGCTGCGGCGTCCTTCGTCGGCGATCGCCGCCAGAAGTTCGCGGCCGCCGCCCCGGCCGCGAAACTCGGGGCGGACGAACACCGCCTCCAAGAGGCCGGTTTCGAGGCCGGTCAGGCAGTCGGTCAGCTCGTGCACCACGGCGTAACCGATCAGATTTCCGTCGAGGCGGGCGCCGAACAGGCGAATGCGCGGATCGGCGAGCAGTTTTTCGGCCCAATAACGGTCGGGACGCGGCGGAGAACCGCCGCGGCGTTCCTGGACGTGTTCGGCCAGGAGACGGGCGAGGTCGGCGGCATGGCACGACCCGAGACGGACGACGTCGACGCTGGTCATCCGAGTCCCTCCGCGAAAAGAGGTAGGCACACGGCAACTTTGACGCAGCCGGAGCCGTCGCGCAAGCGATTCGAAAGACGCGGCTTTTCGATCCGGGGCGGGGATCGTCGACCGGGGCTCACTTGCCTACGGCGGCCAGCGCCTCGTCGATCTTCGGACCGAGCACCGCCTTGGTCGCGCCCTCCGACAAGGGCCCGATGAACTTGTAGGCGATCACCCCGTCGGGACGCACGACGTAGGTCTCCGGCACGCCGTAGACGCCCCAGTCGATGCCGACGCGACCGGACAGATCGAGGCCGGTGGCGACGTAGGGGTTGCCCATGTCGCGCAGCCAGCCCGCGGCGTTCTGCGGCTCGTCCTTGTAGGCGATGCCGACCAGGCGGACGCGCGGATTGGTCTTCAACGCCTTCAGGGTCTCGTGCTCGACCCGGCACTCGACGCACCAGGAGGCCCAGAAGTTGACGATCGTCACCTTGCCTGGGCCGGGCGCCTTCAGATCGGCGGAGGAGAGGCCGGGCATCGCCGAGCCGTCGGCGAGCGGCACCGGCACCGGCTTCAAGTCGAAGGTCGGGGCGGGCTTGCCGAGCAGCACCGAGGGCAGGGTGCTCGGGTCGCCGCCGGTCTCGAGCTTCCACAGGAAGAACGCGGCGAGGGCGGCGAAGAGCATCAGCGGCAACAGGGTGACGAGGCGGGAGCGCGGCTGCGGGCGCTCGGCGTCGTCGGGGAGCGTGTCGAAATCGGTCAACGGCTCTCTCCGGCGGGTTGGGCGGCGTGCGGCTGCGAGCGGCGATGGACGCCGCGCGCCTCGAGGTCGGCGAGCCGTCGGCGTTGGGCGCGTCCGTCGGCGATCACCCAGACGACGAGAGCCGCCACCACCGCGAGGGCGAGGCCGTAGGAGGCGAGGATGAAGCCGGCGTGGTTTCCGAGGTCCATGATCGCTTTCTCCTCATTCCGCTCCGGCCGCTTCGATCATCCGCATGGTGCGGATGCGGCGGCGCAGGATCTCGTTGCGCATCGCCATCAGATGCAGCAGCACGAACAACAGCGAGAAGGCGATCGCCATGATCAGGAGCGGCACCAGCATCGAGGCGTCGATGGTCGAACCGCCCATGCGGAACACCGAGGCGGGTTGATGCAGGGTGTTCCACCAATCGACCGAGAACTTGATGACGGGGATGTTGACGATCCCGACCAGCACCAACACGGCGGCGGCCTTGGCGGCGCGGGCGGGCTCCTCGATCGTCTCCTGCAGGGCGATCAGGCCGAGATACATGATGAACAGCACCAGCACCGAGGTCAGGCGGGCGTCCCACACCCACCAAGTGCCCCACATCGGCTTGCCCCACAGCGACCCGGTGGCCAGCGCCAGGAAGGTGAAGGCGGCGCCGATCGGGGCGGCGCACTTCACCGACACGTCGGCGAGCGGATGGCGCCACACCAGCGTGCCGAGGGCGGAGGCCGACATCAGCATCCAGCAGAACATCGACAGCCACGCGAAGGGCACGTGGATGTACATGATCTTCACCGTCTCGCCCTGCTGATAATCGGCGGGCGCGCGGAAGAAGACGAGCCACAGCCCGACGGCGAAGGGCGCCACCGTCACCACCGTCAGTCCCGGCAGGATCTTGGCGACCAGACCCAGGAAGCGGGTCGGGTTGGCGTAGTCGATCAGACGCATCGTCTCGTCCCGATGATGGGCCTCCGCGTCGGGCGCGGAAGGCTCGCGGCCGCGGCACCCCTCGTGACGCGGTCGGCGGTCGTCTCGGACCGTTTCTAGTGCGCGAGACCGCCGGCATCAATGCGGCGTCGCGCGTCGCTCCGCCTTGCGCGGGATCAAGTCGCCGCGAGCGGCCGTCGGATCGGCGCGCCCCGCCGCCGGTCATTCTCCGGAGTGGCGCAGCGCCGATGCCCGTCATTCCCCCGAATGGCGCAGCGCGGCTGCGATTCATTCTCCCGAGTGGCGCAGCGCGGCTGCGCCGGCGACCGGCCCGAGCACCATGGCGAACAGGCCGAGGGCGGCGAGGATGGCGAAGGGGGTGGTGAACGGCATGCCGCCGTAGAGCACGGCGGTGGCCGAGGAGACGCCGAAGATCATCACCGGCACGGTCAGCGGCAACACCAGAATGGCGAGCAACAGGCCGCCGCGCCGCAGCGTCACCGTCAGCGCCGCGCCGATGGCGCCGGTGAAGGTGAGGGCGGGGGTGCCGACCAACAGAGTCAGCGTGGTGGCGCCGATGGCGATCGGCTCCATGTTCATGAAGACGGCGAGCAGCGGCGACACGATCACCAGCGGCAAGCCGGTCGCCGCCCAATGCGCCAGACACTTCACCAACACCACGAGTTCGAGCGGGGTCTCGCCCATCAGGATCAGGTCGAGACCGCCGTCGTCGCGATCGACCTGGAACAGGCGATCGAGCGACAACAGCGTGGCGAGCAGGGCGCCGATCCACAGGATCGCCGGGCCGATGCGGGAGAGCAGGTTGAGGTCGGGGCCGACGCCGAAGGGGACGACGGTGACGACGATCAGGAAGAACAGCGCGCCCATCGGGGCACCGCCGCCGAGGCGCACGGCGATCCGCCATTCGCGGGCGAAGAGGGCGAGGAGCGGGCTCATGCGGCCACTCCGACGACGGCGGGGCCGAGCCTGAGCGCGTCGGCGCGAGCGAAGGGCAGGGCGAGGTGGGTGGCTGCAACGACCAGGCCGCCGGCGCCGAGATGGTCGCCGACGATCTCCAGCAGGCGCGCCTCGGAGGCGGCGTCGAGCGCCGAGGTCGGCTCGTCGAGCAGCCAGATCGGCCGCTTCGTCACCAGAAGCCGGGCGAAGGCGAGGCGACGGCGCTGGCCGGCGGAGAGATAGGCGGCGGGCAGGTCGATCAGGCGGGCGAGGCCGACCCGGTCGAGGGCGGGGAAGACCTCGGCGTCGGCGACGCCGAAGAAGGCG
Organism: Phyllobacteriaceae bacterium; assembly: GCA_012517025.1. GTDB lineage: Bacteria > Pseudomonadota > Alphaproteobacteria > Rhizobiales > Ancalomicrobiaceae > Pinisolibacter. Next base: position 5,553 of record JAAYVT010000155.1, read on the forward strand.
CGCCAGAAGGCGAGGTTCTCGCCGACGGTGAGCTGGGTCTTGAGCGCGTCCTGATGGCCGAAATAGTGACAGTGCTGCGGAATGGTCAGGTCGGGATCGCCGCCGTCGATCGCCAGAGCCCCTTCGACCGGGCGCAACAGGCCGGCGATCAGGCGCAGCAGCGTCGACTTGCCGGCGCCGTTGGGGCCGGTGACGACCAGCGCCGCGCCGGCCTCGGCCGCGAAGGAGAGATCGGCGAGCACCCGGCGGCCGCCGCGATCGAGCGTCAGGGAGGTCCCGACGAGCCGGGTGACGGGTGGGGCCATGGACGTCGCGCTCCTCGCCGCACGTCGGTCTCGAGCGCGCGGTCGGCCCTTCTCTAGGCGATCGCTCGGGAGCCGGCAACCGGGCGCCGGTCCGGCCTCGCGACGAGCTCGCGTCGTCTCACCCCGAATTGAGTGGAGGCGATCGCCGTCGCTCCTTATGTTGCGCGAACCACGGACACCGATCGAGTGAGAGCGGACGATTGGCGAGACGGGACACCCTTCTTCTGTGCACGGCCTGCGGGCTGATCTTCGGCACGTCGACGGCCGGTGCGGATCCGTCGTCGACCAGCCGGCCGACGGCGGTGGTGGAGCTGTTCACCAGCCAGGGCTGCGCCAACTGCCCGCCGGCCGACGCCCTGCTGACCGAGCTGACGCGGCGCGGCGATCTCGTCACGCTGACCTTCCCGGTCGACTACTGGGATTATCTCGGCTGGAAGGACACCGCCGCCAAGCCGGAGTTCACCGCGCGCCAGAAGGCCTACGCGGCGCGGCGCGGCGATCACGACGTCTACACCCCGCAGGTGGTGGTCGACGGCGAGACCCGGCTGGTCGGGTCGGATCGCGACGGCATCCATCGCGAGATCGAGCGCGGCGAGGGCGACGGCACGCTCGGCGTGGCGGTCGATCTCGACGCCGGCGGCGACGGGCTGCGGGTCCGGTTGCCCGAGGCGGCGACGCCCGGCGGCCCGGTCCATGCGACGGTCTGGCTGGTGCGCTTCGAGGAGAGTCGCACCGTGACCATCGGGCGGGGCGAGAACACCGGCCGTACCCTCACCTATTCGCATCTGGTGCGTTCGCTGCAGCCGATCGGGATGTGGAAGGGCAAGGCGGTGACCATCGAACTGCCGCGTCAGGAAGGTCCGACGCCCGGCGACGTCGGCTGCGCGGTGTTGGTGCAGTCGGACAAGGACGGCCTGCCCGGGCGGATCCTCGGGGCGCGGCTGTGCACGCCGGCGAAGATCTGAGCGCCGATCCCTCTTTCAGAATTCGACGAGGCGCGGCTTCTTCTCCAGCACGGCGAGGACGCGGACGAGGTCGGAGCCGCGTTTGAGGATGCGCCCGGCGGTGTCGCTGACCGAATAGGCGCCCTGTCGGGCGGCGTTCCTCGGGGTCTTCTCGATGCGGTGGAGCGGCGCCTCGCTGGTGCGGCGGAAGACCGAAAAGATCGCCCGATCGGCGAGGTGATCGATGGCGTAGTCGCGCCATTCGCCCGCCGCCACCATCCGCCCGTAGACGTCGAGGATCGCGGTCAGCTCGCGGCGATCGAAGGTCACTTCGCGGGCGGGGCGGGGAAAGGCGACGACCGAGGCGGCCGTCTCCGGGAGGCCTCCGAAACCGTCGCGTCCGTTCTCCATGACGTCTCCTCGTCGGTGGAAGGGTCTCATGATCGGCGAGGCGGCGGCGTCTGACAAGCGGTCGATCGGGCGGCGAGGGGCGCGATTTGACGTCGCGGGACGGGATCGGCACTCTCGCGCCCGAAGCAACGACCGTCGGACCGACATGCGATCGCCTCTCCGCCGTCTCGCAGGCGCCCTCCTCGCCGCCCTGCTCATGCTCCCGCTCGGGTCGTACGCCGCGCCGGCGGCGGATCCCTACGCGCCGCGGCCGGAGGGCGCGATCGTCGCCGGTGGCCGCATCCACGATCGGTCCGGGCTCGACGCGGCGGAGATCGAACGGCGGATCGACGCGCTGATGGCGCGGATGACGCTCGACGACAAGATCGGGCAGATGGTCGCCGACGGCTGGGACACCGACTTCGACGATCGCCGGGTGAGCGAAGGGCACATCGGTCTCCTCTCCGGCGTCGAGACGCCGGCGGAGACGGCGCGGCTGCAGACCCTGGCGCGGCGGTCGCGGCTCGGCATCCCGTTGATCTTCGCCCGCGACGCGCTGCACGGGTACCGGACCCTGGCGCCGGTGCCGCTCGGGTTGGCGGCGAGCTTCGACCCGGAGATCATCGCCGCGGCGGGTCGCTTCACCGGGCGCGAGGCGACCGGCCAGGGCATGCATCTGACCTTCTCGCCGATGGTCGATCTTACCCGCGACCCGCGTTGGGGGCGGGTGGTCGAAGGGCCGGGTGAGGATCCCCATCTCGCCCGCCTGTTCGCCCGGGCGATGGTCGACGGGCTCGCCGAGGGCGGGCTGCAGGCGACGCTCAAGCACTTCGTCGGCTACGGCGCGGTGCGGGCGGGGCGCGACTACGCCGAGGCGGAGATCTCGGTTTCGACCTTGCACGATCTCCATCTGCCGCCGTTCCGGGCCGGGCTCGAGGCGGGAGCGCAGGTGGTGATGGCGTCGTTCTCGGTGCTGAACGGCGTGCCGGTCACCGCCGATCGCCGCCTTCTCACCAAGCTCCTGCGCGACGCTTGGGGGTTCGACGGGGTGGTGATCTCGGATTGGGACGCGGTGCGCGAGCTGATGCCGCACGGCGTCGCCGGCACTCCGGCGGAAGCGGTCGAAAAGGCGGTGACGGCCGGCGTCGACGTCGATCTGGCGAGCGGGCTCTACGCCAAGGAGTTGCCGGGGTTGGTGGCCTCCGGGCGGGTGCCGGTGGCGCGCGTCGACGAGGCGGTGCGGCGGATCCTCCGGGTCAAGTTCCGCTTCGGCCTGTTCGACGAGACGGTGACGCCGATCGTCGATCCGAAGGTGGCGGCGGGTGCGGCGGCGACGCCGGAGATTCGGGCGGCGGCGCTCGAGACGTCGCGGCGGTCGATCATCCTGCTCAAGAACGATCGCGACCTGTTGCCGCTGGTCCGCCCGCCGAAGCGGATCGCGGTGATCGGCGCAGCGGCGCGCGACGCCGCCGATCTGATGGGCTCGTGGGGGGCGAAGGGCGAGGAAAAGGACGTTCCGCTGTTCTTCGACGAGCTCCGGGCGCTGGTCGCGCGCTTCGGCGCCGAGGTGCGTTTCGCGCCGGGTTGCGACGACGCCTGCGTGAAGACCGGCGGCTTCGGCCGGGCGGTGCGGACGGCGGAACAAGCCGATCTGATCGTCGCGGTGCTCGGCGAGCCGTGGTACCTGACGGCGGAATCGACCTCGCGCACCCGCCTCGGCCTGCCCAACCGGCAACAGGCGCTGCTCGACCGCTTGGCGGCGACCGGCAAGCCGATCGTGCTGGTGGTGCTCGCCGGGCGGCCGATGGTGATGGGCGAAGCCTGGCCGAAGGCGCGGGCGATCCTCTATGCCTTCTCGCCCGGAACGATGGGCGGGCGGGCGCTGGTCGACGTCATCACCGGCGCGGTGAACCCGTCGGGGCGGCTGCCGATGAGCCTGCCGCGTGCGGTCGGGCAATTGCCGTTCTCCTACGACATGCTGCCGACCGGACGGCCGCCGAAGCCGGACGACGACCTCTCCGCGCGCTACGTCGACGAGGAGGTGACGCCGTTCCTGCCGTTCGGCCACGGCCTCTCCTACACCCGCTTCGCCTATTCCGATCTCGTGCTGTCGACGCCGACGGCGCGTCCGGGCGACACCGTCGGCGTGTCGGTGACGGTGCGCAACGTCGGGGCGCGGGCGGGGCGGGAGATCGTCCAGCTCTACGTTCACGACGTGGTCGCGGCGCGGTCGCGTCCGCTGCGGCAGTTGAAGGGGCTCGCCCGGGTCGATCTCGCCCCCGGCGAGGCGAAGCGGGTGCGGATCGACCTGCCGGTCGACGATCTCGCCTATGCCGACGACGACGGTCGGTGGGCGCTCGATCCCGGTCGCGTCGACGTGTTCGTCGGCGGGTCGTCGACGGCGACGACGTCGGCTTCCTTCGAACTCGTCCGGCCGTGACCGGTGGCGATCTCGTCGCTCGTGAAAAGTGACACTTGTGAGCGAGCAGAAAAGAATTTCTGCTTCTCCATCACCTTGGTGACGACGATTCGTCGGGGCGGGACCGGCGTGCGGGAGCGACGGGAGTTCCGGCGACGTCGTCACGGGGGAAGGAGACGCGATGGCGAGAGGCGAGGGACGCACGGCGACCGCGAAAGCGCAGGACGGGAGCGATCTCCTCGACGCTCTGCTGGAAGCGATCGACTCCGTCCCCGACGGTTTCGTGCTCTACGATGCCGACGATCGTCTGGTGTTGTGCAACCACGCCTTTCGCGCCTTCAATCCGGAACTGTCGGAGTTGCTGCGACCCGGCATCCCCTTTCGCGATTTGATCGCCGCCAAGGCCGCGGCGGCGTCGGGGGGGCGAGCGGCGGAGGAGGCGGAGCGGGCGCGATGCGGGGTCGACTGCGCCCCCGGTTGCGTCGACTGGATCGAATGCCGTCACCGCACGCACGGACGGGCGCACGGGGTGATGTTCGAGACCACCGCCGACGGCCGGTGGATCCGGATCGACGAGCATCGCACCCCGAACGGCATGACCGTCGGGTTGCGGACCGATCTCAGCGATCTGCGCGAGGTGCAAAGCCAGTTGGCGCGGTCGGAGGCGAAGTTCCGCACCCTCTTCGCGATGGCCCCGATCGGGATCGTGCGGACCTCGCGGGCCGGGCGGATCGTCGACGCCAACCCGGCCTTCGCGGTGGTCACCGGATCCGGCCCCGACGATACGCGCGGCTTCTGCGATCTCTTCGAGGAGGGCGATCGCGACGAGGTGGCCGGCGATCTCGACCGTGGCTTCGACGACGGTCACTTCGGACCGGTGGAGCGGCGGCTGATCGGGCCGGAGGGCAGCGAGACGGTGCTGTCGCTCGAGGGCATGCGGGTGATCGGCGAGGACGGCATCCCCTATCTGTGGTCGATCCTGCAGGACGTGACCGAGCGCAAGCGCAGCGAGGCGCGGATCTGGCACGCCGCCCATCACGATTCGCTGACCGGTCTGCCCAATCGCAAGCGGCTCGCCGAGGTGTTGGAGGCGACGCTGACCGCCGGTACCGGCGCAGCGCTGTTCCTCGTCGACCTCGACAACTTCAAGACGGTCAACGACACCTTCGGCCATCAGGTCGGCGACGCCGTGCTGGTGGAGACGGCGCGGCGGTTGCGCGAGGCGGTTCGTCGCGAAGATTTCGTGGCGCGGCTCGGCGGCGACGAATTCGCGGTGGTGCTCGATGGGCCGCTCGACGACGGCGAGGCGTTGGCTTCGGCGGAGCGGCTGGTGGAGCGGCTGGGACGACGGGTGGTGCATCGCGGCCGGGCGATCCGGGTCGGCGCCAGCGTCGGCATGGCGCTGATGCCGGATCACGGCGAGGCCGGCGAGGAGCTGCTGCGGTCGGCCGACCACGCCCTCCTGGAGGCGAAGCGATCGGGGCGCAACCGCGTCACGGCGTTCACCAGGCCGCTCGGCATCGCCCGTCTCCGGCGGGTCGAGACGCGCGACACCATCGCCGAGGCGTTGGCGGCCGATCGCATCCGGCCGCACTACCAACCGATCGTCGAACTCGAGAGCGGTGAGATCCGCGGTTTCGAGGCGCTGTGCCGGGTGCGGCGCGGCGACGGCTTCGAGCCGCTGGCCTGCGAGGTGTTTCGCGACGCCGAGGTGGGACCGGCGCTCGCGGCGCGGATGGTCGAGCGGGTGTTCGCCGATCTCGAGGCGTGGAGCGCGGCGGGGTTCGACGTCGGGCGGATCGAACTCAACGTCTGCGACACCGACTTCGCCGACGCGAACTTCGAGGATCGCCTGCTCGACCGGCTGGCGCGCCGGCAGGACCTCGCGCCGATCGGGCTCGAGGTGACGGAGACGACGCTCCTCCACCTGCCGCACGCCGATCTGCCGCGGCGGTTGGAGCGGCTGCGGGCGCACGGGGTGGCGATCGCCCTCGACGATTTCGGCACCGGCCACGCCTCGCTGGTGCATCTGAAGACGCTGCCGATCGACCGGGTGAAGATCGATCGGTCGTTCGTGGCGGACGTGGTGTTCGATGCGGCCAGCCGAGCGATCGTCGAGGCGCAGGTGCGGCTCGGGCGCGGGCTCGGCAAAGAGGTGGTCGCGGAAGGGGTGGAGACCGTCGGCCAGTGCCGGGCGTTGCTCGATCTCGGCTGTCGCCTCGGTCAGGGCTGGTACTTCGCGCCGGCGATCGGGGCGGACGCTGTGGCCGATCTGCTCGCTTCCGGCGAACGGTCCGTCGCGGCGGCGAAGCTTGGCAAGTTCGCGTCCGATCTGCGATAGTCGTCGCGAGGGGCTTCCACCGGAAGCTCGGACGACCCCGGACCGCGATGCTGCAGACCCTGAAACGCCTCTTCACCGAACTCGTCGACCGTCAGACGGCGACGACCTTCGCCGACGACGATCCGCGTCTGGCGGTGGCCGCCCTGATGTGTCACGTCGTCGCCGCCGACGGGGTGGTGCGGCCGGCGGAGCGGCAGCGGATGATGGAGGAGCTGGCGCGGCGCTACGGGCTCGGCGCGGAGGACGCCCGCAGGCTCGCCGAGGCGGCGCGCCGGGCGGAATCGGAGACCGCCACCGTTCAACGGTTCACCGCCGGTCTGCAGCGCAGCCTGCCGCTCGCCGAGCGGCGGGAGATCGTCGCCTCGCTGTGGAAGCTGGTGTTCGCCGACGGCCATGCGCTCGAGTTCGAGGACGCGGTGGTCGGACGGATCGCCGAAATGCTCGGGATCGAGGCACACGAGCGGATCGCGCTGCGCAAGACGGTCGAGGCGGACTGCGAGGAAGAGGCGATGCGGGCGGCGGAGGGGCTTCGCGAAGACGCGAAGACCACGCCGTGACCACCGAGGAACCGGCCCCGATCCTGATCGTCCTGCATCAGGAGACCTCCTCTCCGGGGCGGATCGGCGAGATGTTGATCCGCCGCGGCCATCGCCTCGACGTCCGCCGCCCGCGCTACGGCGACCCGCTGCCGACGACCCTCGCCGGTCATGCCGGCGCGGTGGTGTTCGGCGGGCCGATGAGCGCCAACGACGACGACGAGTGGCTGCGCCGGGAGATCGACTGGATCGGCGTGCCGCTCGCCGAGGAGAAGCCGTTTCTCGGCATCTGCCTCGGCGCGCAGATGATGGTGCGCCATCTCGGCGGACGGGTGGAGCGCCATCCGCGCGGCGCGCTGGAGGTCGGCTGGTTCCCGCTGGAGCCGACCGGCGAGGGGCGGCGGCTGATGTCGCACTGGCCGAGCCGGGTCTATCAGTGGCATCGCGAGGGCTTCGAGGTTCCCGCCGGAGCGCGTCTGCTCGCCGAGGGCGACGCGTTTCCCCATCAGGCGATCGCGGTCGGACGGCGTGCCTTCGGCATCCAGTTCCATCCCGAGCTGACGCTGGCGATGATGCATCGCTGGACGGTCCGGGCGCTCGCCCGCATGGAAGGACAAGGCGTGCAGTCGCGCCGCCAGCACTTCGACGGCCGTGAGCTGCACGACCGCCAGATGCGGACCTGGGCGGAGCGGTTCCTCGATCTGTGGCTGGCCCCGGCCGGCTGAGCCGGAAAGCGAAGACCCCGCCGCCTCGGGGGGAGGGCGACGGGGTCGGTTCGTATTCGGGGGATCGTGACTTGCGTATCCGAGGGGGGACTCGGGTTCTCACTCGCTCGTCGCAGCCGGACGGCCCGCCACCGGTCCCGACGAACCGGGGGGATTGGGGGGCTCGGGGGTCCGGCTCGTCTCGGTGGATCGAACCGTCCGTTGCGATGGTGGGAGATTGCAGGGCCAACGTGGCCCGGCCTTGACCGAATTCCGGCGAAAATTCGGCATCGATCACGAATTCCGGAGGACGTGGCGGACCGATCACGCCGGCGCCGGGGGGCCGGCTCCGGCACGCTCCCGCCGGGGGTGACGGTTCGACCGTATCGATAGTTCGAAAGTTTCGCTTTCGACGGTTGACCGCGCCGTCGTCAGGCCTATCGTTCTTCGTTTACGGAAGACGCCGAAACGAGGTCTTTTCTCTTCGTTCACGCTTCTCCCGTATAGGACGACGAGACCGTCCGGAAGAGGCGGCAACATCGAACCATCGAGTCGGCAACGCTTTCCATGAACCGTCTGCAGAGCGCGCTGGACTTCATCGAAGCGATTTCTCGGCAATCCGACGTCGACGCGATGTTGGAGCAGCTTCGACGCGTCGTCGGACGATTCGGATTCGAGTCCTTTCTCCTCACCGGCGTGCCCGATCCCGGACGGCGAATCGACGGCTACATCATGCTGTCGGGCTGGAATCAGGGCTGGCTCGATCGCTACGTCGCGGAGGATTACGTCCAGGTCGACCCGATCGCCCGGCGTCTGCAGACCGCCACCGATCCCTTCGTGTGGTCGGAGGCGACCGCGGGGTTGGACCTCTCGGCAGCGGCGTCGCGGGTGATGGACGAGGCGTCCGGCTTCGGCATGAAGGACGGCCTGTGCGTGCCGTTGTGTGATCTCGACGGTCGGCGGTCGGTGCTGTCGCTGGCGGCGCGGACGATCGATCTGGCGCCGGCCGACAAGGGGGTTCTGCATCTCGTCGGCATGTATGCCCAAAATCGCATCCGCGAGATGATCGAGGCCCGTCGCGAGGCGGCGGAGAGCCGATCGGTGCTGTCGCCGCGCGAGCGCGAGTGTCTGCAATGGACCGCCGCCGGCAAGACCTCGTGGGAGATCTCGGCGATCCTCCACCTGTCGCAGAGCACCACCGACGGCTACATCGCCTCGGCCACCCGCAAGCTCGGCGCCACCAACCGCACCCAGGCGGTGGCGGTCGGCATTCGCCGCGGCCTCATTCAGTGAGAGAATCGGCACAGTATCCACAACCATGACGACTGTCCGGTTGTGAATGTATACATTAACCAATCGTTCATTGTGTGCACGGAATCCGGGATCATCTTCCTCGTGACCCGTCGGCGGCGATTCCCGTCGAAGGGCGGCGCCGACGTCGGCGCCGGAGACAACGAGGACGACGAGATGATCAGGATTTTCAACGAAGTCGACGCCGCCGATCGCATCGAAGAGATGGAGCAGGTGTGGCGGCTGCGCCATCGCGTGTTCGTCGAGGAGAAGGGCTGGCACGACCTCGCCCGCCCCGACGGCCGCGAAATCGACCAATTCGACCACGAGGAGGCGGTGCATCTGTGCGTGATGCGCGGTGCGCGGGTGGTCGCCTATGCCCGGCTGCTGCCGACGACGCGGGGCCATCTGCTCACCGACGTGCTGCCGGAGCTGTGCCGGCTGCGCGAGGTGCCGCGCGGCGAGGACACGATGGAGTGGACGCGGCACTGCGTCGATCCCGACCATCGCGGCTCGACCTTCGCGATGGGCGAGGCGGAGCGCGAGCTGGTGCTCGGCATCGTCGAATGGGCGAGCGCCAACGGCATCGACCATCTCACCGCCGAGGGTCATCCGGTGTGGGTGTCGCGGTTGCTGCGGCTCGGCTTCGGGGTCGAGCCGCTGTGCCTGCCGACGCCGATCGCCGGGGAGATGGCGATGGGAATGTACATCACCATCGGCGAGGACACGCTGGAGAAGACCCGGCGGGTGCTGGCGCCGGAGCGCATCGAGCTGCCGAACGCGGCGATCGCCGAGCGCGAGGCGCCGACGGCACGTCGTTGACGCCGGCCGCGCGGCGCCGCCCTCACGACGAGGGCGGCGTCGCGGCGACCGCGAGATCGGCGGATTTCGGCCGGCGCCGGCGGGTGAAGACCATCAGCGCCGAGGGGGTCACCACCAGCGTCAGCACGGTGGCGAAGGCGAGGCCGAAGACGATGGCGCCGGAGAGGTGGATCCACCATTGCGTCGAGGGGGCGCCGATGGTGGTCTCGCGCGCGATCAGGTCGGGATTGACGCCGAAGGCGATCGGCAGGACGCCGAGGATCGCGGTCACCGCGGTCAGCACCACCGGCCGGGCGCGCTCGCGGCAGGTCTCGAGCGCGGCGGCGCGCTTCTCCCAGCCTTCCGCCATCAGCCGGTCGAAGGTGTCGATCAGCACGATGTTGTTGTTCACCACCACGCCGGCGAGCGCGATGATGCCGATGCCGCTCATCACCACCGAGAAGGAGAGATCCTGCGCCAGGAGGCCGAGGAACACGCCGATGGTGGAGAAGACCACCGCCGACAACACCAGAGCCACCGAAGTGAAGCGGCCGAACTGGGCGAGCAACACCGCGAAGATCAGGAACAACGCCGTGCCGAAGGCCTTGCCCAGAAAGGCGGAGGCCTTGCGGCGCTCCTCGTCCTCGCCCTTGAGCTTCCAGCGCACGCCGGGGCCGAGATCGACGCCGGCGAGTTCCTTGGTCACCGCCTCCTGCACGTCGGTGGCTTGAACCCCCTCGCGCAGGTTGGCCGACACCGTCAGCACCCGCTCGCCGTCGACGCGGTCGAGACGGCCGACGCGGGGGGCGGGCTTCCTCTCCATCACGTTGCCGATCGGCACGGCGCCGTTCGGACCGTTGACCCGGAGCTCGTCGAGGGTCGCCAGCGTCCGCCGCTCGGGCGGGAAGCGCAGCACGATGTCGACCGAATCGGTGCTGTCGGCGGGGCGGTATTCGGTCAGCTTCAAGCCGTTGGTGACGAGCTGGACGGCGGCGCCGACGGTGCCGATCGACACGCCGTATTTGGCGACCTCGGAGCGTTTGACCTCGAGCCGCCAGTCGATGCCGGGCAGCGGCCGGGCGTCGTCGACGTCGACGATCTCGGGGTGGCGGCCGAACAGCTCGGCGACCTTCGCCGCCGCCGCCGGCAGTTTGTCCGGATCGGCGGCGGAAAGGCGGATCTGCAACGGTTTGCCGGTGGGCGGGCCGGCCTGCGGCTTGCGCGGTTCGACCTCCAGGCCGGGCATGTCGGCGGTGCGGGCGCGGATCTCCTCCAGCACCGCCTTGGCGGGCCGGCGTTCGCGCCAGTCGACCATCTCGAACTGGATCACCCCGACGACGTCCTCGGCGACGTCGCCGCCGCCGCCCTTCTGCTCGCCGACGCGGGTGTAGACCCGCTTCAGCTCCGGCATGCCGAGCAGCCGCTTCTCGACCGCGCCGACCGCGAGGTTCTTCTCCTCGAGGCTCAAGTTGCCGCGGGCGTGGACGTGGACGAGGCCGTAGTCGGGCTCGACCTCGGGGAAGAAGATCACGCCGTTGCCGAAGCGGGCGTAGATCTGCGGCACCGCCACCAACAGTACCACGGTGATCGCCAGCACGGTCTTCGGATGATCGACGGCGCGACCGACGATCCGCATGTAGAGACCGTCGGTCCTCGTCGTCTCGCGCTTCGGCGGACGGCCGAACAGCGAACCGAGGGTGGGGGTGAACAGCAGCGAGAAGATCAGCGACGCCGACAGCGTCGCGATCAGGGTGATCGGCATGTATTTCATGAATTCGCCGACCACGCCGGGCCAGAACAACAGCGGCGAGAAGGCGGCGACGCGGGTGGCGGTGGCGGCGAAGACAGGGCCGGCCATGCGCTTGGCGGCCATAGTGTAGGCGAGCGGCGGCGGCACGCCTTCCTCCATCCGCCGCTCGGCGAATTCGGCGACGATGATGGCGTCGTCGACCAGCATGCCGACCGCCAGGATCAGCGAGAACAGCACCACGATGTTGACGGTCAATCCGGCCAGCGACAGCCACAGGATGCCCATCAGGAACGAGGTCGGGATGGCGAGCCCGATCATCGAGGAGGCGCGGAAGCCGAGCGCCCACAGGATCACCACGAAGACCAGCAACACCGCGATCAGCACCGAGTTCTGCAGATCGTCGAGCAGGCGGCGGATGTCGGTCGACTTGTCTTGGCTGAAGCCGAC
>JAAYVT010000156.1 GCA_012517025.1 Phyllobacteriaceae bacterium
AGGGGCATCGGAACCTCGTGGCGGCTGCGTCGCGGACTGCGACTTTCGTCGGCCAGGGTTAGACGAAATCGACGACGAACGCCATGCGGCACGCCCGGGACCGTCGCTCGACGCCCGACCACCGCGATGCGACTCCTCCGTCTCCCGCGAAAGGCGAAGGGGGAACCCGCGGACCATCCCTCGTCCCCCTCCCCCCGCTCGCCGAGAGCCCGATCTGCCCGATCCCCCGGCAGTTTCCGCCCAAATTTCATGCATGCCGCCCTTCGCGGCGGAACCTGCGTCGTTCGACGTATGGGACCGGAACGGCAGCCGCGTTCAACTCTGCGCGAACGGACCCGAGGGCCGGATCCGTGGACGCAAGCGAACCTCCCGGGGGAGAGATTTCCATGAACCTGAAAGAGAAGCTTCTCAGCGCGATCATCGGCGCCGCCGTCGCGGCCGGCGCCTTTTCGAGCGCGGCGAAGGCCGAGGACACCATCAAGGTCGGCATCCTGCATTCGCTCTCCGGCACCATGGCGATCTCGGAGACGACCCTCAAGGACGCCATGTTGATGCTCATCGACGAGCAGAACAAGAAGGGCGGCATCCTCGGCAAGAAGCTCGAGCCGGTGGTGGTCGATCCGGCTTCCAACTGGCCGCTGTTCGCCGAGAAGGCGCGCGAGTTGATCGCCAAGGATCACGTCGCCGTCGTCTTCGGTTGCTGGACCTCGGTCAGCCGCAAGTCGGTTCTGCCGGTGTTCAAGGAGCTGAACTCGATCCTGTTCTATCCGGTGCAGTACGAGGGTGAAGAGTCCGAGCGCAACGTCTTCTACACCGGCGCCGCGCCGAACCAGCAGGCCATCCCGGCCGTCGACTACCTGATGTCGAAGGACGGCGGCGAAGTGAAGCGTTGGGTGCTCGCCGGCACCGACTACGTCTATCCGCGCACCACCAACAAGATCCTCGAGGCCTACCTCAAGTCCAAGGGTGTCGCCGAGAGCGACATCATGATCAACTACACGCCGTTCGGTCACTCCGACTGGCAGACGATCGTCTCCGACATCAAGAAATTCGGCTCGGCCGGCAAGAAGACGGCGGTGGTCTCGACCATCAACGGCGATGCCAACGTGCCCTTCTACAAGGAGCTCGGCAACCAGGGGGTCAAGGCGACCGACATCCCGGTGGTCGCCTTCTCGGTCGGCGAGGAAGAGCTCGCCGGCATCGACACCAAGCCGTTGGTCGGCCATCTCGCCGCGTGGAACTACTTCGAGAGCGTGAAGACCCCCGAGAACGAGGCGTTCATCGCCAAGTGGAAGGAATTCACCAAGAACCCGAAGCGCGTCACCAACGACCCGATGGAAGCCCACTACATCGGCTTCAACATGTGGGTGAAGGCGGTCGAGAAGGCTGGCACCGTCGACGCCGACAAGGTCATCGACGCGCTGCCCGGCACCCAGGCGCCGAACCTGACCGGCGGCGTCTCCACCATGCTGCCAAACCACCACATCACCAAGCCGGTGCTGATCGGCGAGATCAAGGCCGACGGCCAGTTCGACGTGGTGTGGAAGACCAAGGACCTCGTCCCCGGCGACGCTTGGACCGACTTCCTGCCCGGCTCCAAGGACCTCGAGGCCGACTGGGTGACGCTGAAGTGCGGCAACTACAACACCGTCACCAAGAAGTGCGGCGGCTGACCCCCGTCCGATCCCCGACGTTCCCCTTCGAAGATCGCGCCCGGGTTCCGACCCGGGCGCCCCCCGCCCCGGCGGCTTCGCCGCGCCGCGCTCCCGCCCCGGCACGATCGTTGCGAAGCGGGAACGGACGCCACCCTCCCTCGGGCAGGGAAACGGCCCGCCGCCGTGCGCGGCCGACGTCATTTCGGCGACCGGCTCCGCGCCGCGAGCCCCCACGGGAACCGAGACGCATGACAGTCGACGTCCGCCGCCTCGCCCTGACCGGCCTCCTCCGCTTCGCGTTCGTCCTCGGCCTCCTCGCCGCGACGCTCGCCCCCGCCGCCGCTCAGGACATTTCCGCCGCCCTCGCCAAACTGACGAGCGACGGTTACGCCGACACCGTCGAGGCGATCGGCGACCTCGCCGCCTCCGGCAACCCGCGCGCCGCCACCATCGTTCAGGCGATCGCCGACAAGACGCTCGAATTCGACGCCGCCACCAAGACCGTCGCCATCCGCGACGGCGGCAAGGTCATCGACGCCGCGACCGGCGCCGAGATCGCCGCGCCCCCTTCCGGTCTGACGCCGGTCCGCGTCAACAACCGCGTCCGCGGCGCGATCTCCGCCGCCATGGGCGCGCTGACGCTGATGTCGCCGGATCCCGCCAAGCGTCGCGACGCCGCCGAGGCGGTGTTCAAGTCGCGCGATCAGGCCGCGCTCGCCACCCTCGACGCGGCCATCGCCAAGGAAGGCGAGGCCACGATCCGTGAGGCCCTGCGCGAGGCCCGCGCCGCCGTGATCCTGACCCGCCCCGAGGCGTCCGAGACCGACCGCGTCGCCGCGACCTCGGTGGTGCGCGAACGCGGCGATCAAGATGCGGTGGCGCTGCTGCGCTCGCTGCCCTCCGACACGCCGAAGCGCGTGCTCGACGCCGCCGCCGCCGCCGCCAAGTCGATCGAGACGACGCTCGCCTTGTGGAGCGGCGCGCAGAACGCCCTCTACGGCTTGTCCCTCGGCTCGGTGCTGCTGCTCGCCGCGATCGGCCTCGCCATCACCTTCGGCGTCATGGGCATCATCAACATGGCGCACGGCGAGCTCGTCATGCTCGGCGCCTACACCACCTTCGTGGTGCAGGAGGTGATCCGTGCCCATGCCCCGAGCCTGTTCGGCTGGTCGCTCGCCATCGCCCTGCCGCTGGCCTTCCTGGTCTCCGGCGCGGTCGGCGTGTTGATCGAGCGCATCGTCATTCGCTTCCTCTACGGCCGCCCGCTCGAGACCCTGCTCGCCACCTGGGGCATCTCGCTCGCCCTGCAACAGGCGGTGCGCTCGATCTTCGGCGCCAACAACCGCGAGGTCGGGGCGCCGTCGTGGATGTCCGGCTCGCTCGACCTCGGACCGCTGACGCTCACCACCGGCCGCATGTGGATCATGGTGTTCTCGGCGATGGTCTTCGTCGGCCTGCTGCTGGTCCTGAAGAAGACCCCGGCCGGCCTGCAGATGCGTGCCGTCACCCAGAACCGCTCGATGGCCTCGGCGATGGGCATCCGCACCCCCTGGGTCGACGCCCTCACCTTCGGCCTCGGCTGCGGCATCGCCGGCATCGCCGGGGTGGCGCTCTCCCAGATCGACAACGTCTCGCCGAACCTCGGCCAGGGATACATCATCGACAGCTTCATGGTGGTGGTGTTCGGCGGCGTCGGCAATCTGTGGGGCACGCTGGTCGGGGCGCTCACGCTGGGTGTCGTCAACAAGTTCCTGGAGCCGGTCGCCGGTGCCGTCCTCGGCAAGATCCTGGTGCTCGTCTTCATCATCCTGTTCATCCAGAAGCGTCCGCGGGGGTTGTTTGCCCTCAAGGGCCGGGCGGTGGAAGCATGATCACACACTTCCTCCTCAAGGGCCTCGACCGTCGCGTCTCGGTCGCCCTGGCGCTGATCCTCGCCGTCGCCGTGCTGGTGCCGGTCCTGAACCTGGCGGTGCCGGAGGGCTCGCCCTTCCACCTGCCGACCTATCTCGTCACCCTGTTCGGCAAATACGCGACCTATGCGGCGCTCGCCCTGGCGCTCGATCTGGTGTGGGGCTGGTGCGGGATCCTGTCGCTCGGCCACGGCGCCTTCTTCGCGCTGGGCGGCTACGCCATGGGCATGTATCTGATGCGCCAGATCGGCACCCGCGGCGTCTACGGCGATCCGATCCTGCCCGACTTCATGGTGTTCCTGAACTGGAAGAGCCTGCCCTGGTACTGGTGGGGCTTCGACAATTTCGCCTTCGCCCTGCTGATGGTGTTCCTGGTGCCGGGCCTGCTCGCCCTGGTGTTCGGCGGTCTCGCCTTCCGCTCGCGGGTCACCGGCGTCTACCCGTCGATCATCACCCAGGCGATGACCTACGCGCTGTTGCTCGCCTTCTTCCGCAACGACATGGGCTTCGGCGGCAACAACGGTCTGACCGACTTCAAGGACGTCGTCGGCTTCAACGTCCAGGCCGACGGCACCCGCGCGGTGCTGTTCGCGTTGTCCTGTCTGACGGTGGCGCTGGGATTGGTGCTGTCGGCGGCGATCGTCCATTCCAAGCTCGGCAAGGTGCTGGTCGCCATCCGCGACGCGGAGAGCCGCACCCGCTTCATCGGTTACCGGGTGGCGACTTACAAGACCTTCGTCTTCGTGGTCTCGGCGATGCTCGCCGGTCTCGCCGGCGCCCTCTACGTGCCCCAGGTCGGCATCATCAACCCGGGCGAATTCTCGCCGGCCAACTCGATCGAGGCGGTGATCTGGGTCGCCGTCGGCGGCCGCGCCACCCTGATCGGCCCGATCGTCGGGGCGCTCGCCGTCAACTGGGGCAAGACCTGGTTCACCGGCGTGCTGCCCGAGTTCTGGCTCTTCGCCCTCGGTGCGCTGTTCGTGCTGGTGACCCTGTTCCTGCCGCGCGGCATCGTCGGCACGGTCGAGGACCTGTGGGCCAAACGCAAGGCGCGGCCGCCCGCCGACGCCGATCCGACCCCGGCCCCGGCCGAATGACGCGCCGCCCGACGACGCTCGCCCCGACGACACTCGCCCCGACGACACTCGCCCCGACGACACTCGCGAGGACCCCGAGATGATGAACCTCGAGATCGCCAGCCAGAGCCTGCTCTATCTCGACGACGTCAAGGTGAGCTTCGACGGCTTCAAGGCCATGAAGGGGCTGAGCCTCGTCATCGCGCCGGGCGAGATGCGGGCCATCATCGGCCCCAACGGCGCCGGCAAGACCACGATGATGGACTGC
>JAAYVT010000157.1 GCA_012517025.1 Phyllobacteriaceae bacterium
CGGCGAAGGTCGCCAAGATCCACGGCGTCGACGACAAGTTCCGCGCCCGCGCCTCGTGCTGAGGCCGGCTCGGCATCTTCCGGCTCCGCGCTCCGTGTGACGGAGCGGCCCCGCCGGACATCCCGCGAAATCCATCGAGATCCGACCGCCGAGGCGCGCGAGCGCGCTCGGGCGTAGGAGGCAATTCGTCCGATGACCCGCGATTTCTGGATCGGAACCGGCTGGAAGATGAACAAGACCATCGCCGAGACGCTCGACTATCTCGCGCGCCTCGCCACGGTCGATCTGCCGAACGACGTCCGCGTCTTCGTCGTGCCGCCGTTCACCGCCCTGGCGGCCGCCAAACGGGCGGCCGCCGCGACGCCCGTTCTGGTCGGCGCGCAGAACATGCATTGGGAGGAGGCCGGCGCCCGCACCGGCGAAATCTCCGCCCGCATGCTGACCGAAATCGGCGTCGATCTGGTCGAGATCGGCCATTCCGAGCGCCGCGCCGATTGCGGCGAGACCGACGCCACGGTCGCCGCCAAGGTGCGCGCGGCGATCGCCGCCGGCCTGAGACCGCTCGTCTGCGTCGGCGACGACCGCGCCGAGCTCGAGGCCGGCGCTTCCGCCGAAGCCGTCGTGCGGCAGGCCAAACTCGCCTTCGCCGGATTGACCCCGGCCGAACTCGACGGAGGCCTGCTCGCCTACGAGCCGATCTGGGCGATCGGTGAAAACGGTCGTCCGGCCACGACGGATCACGTCGCCGAGGTCCACAGCGCCCTGCGACGCATGCTCGACGCACGCGGGCTCGACGGCGTGGCGTTGCTCTACGGCGGCAGTGTCGACGCCGACAACGCCGGTCCGCTCGCCGCGCTCGACGACGTCGACGGTCTGTTCGTCGGTCGCGCCGCCTGGACGCCGGAAGGTTTGGCGGCCGTGGTCCACGTGGCCCGGTCGTGGCGCTTCGGCGACGCCGGCGCCCACCTCTGACCGCCGACGGTCGTCGGCATCCCACCCGTTGCGGCCGAGCGACGGCCGCCCCGAAAGGATCGAACCATGACCGAATCCCGGCTCGACGCCCTCAAGCGTCTCTCGGTGATCGTCGCCGACAGCGGCGACATCGACGCGATCCGTTCGCTCGGCGCGCAGGACTGCACAACCAACCCCAGCCTGATCCTGAATGCGGCGCGAATGCCCGCCTATCGCCGGCTGGTGGAGCAGGCGATCGCGGCCGCGAAGGCCGAGGACGCCCCCGCCGACGGCTTGGTCGACCGCGCCCTCGATCATCTCGCGGTCGCCTTCGGCACCGAATTGACGCGGCTGGTGCCCGGCTACGTCTCCACCGAGGTCGACGCCCGCCTGTCCTTCGACACCGAGGCGACGGTGGCCCGCGCCGAGCGGCTGATCGGCCTCTATGCGGCGGCCGGCGTCGGCAAGGAGCGCATCCTGATCAAGGTGGCCGCCACCTGGGAAGGCATCCGAGCCGCCGAACGCCTCCAGGCGCGCGGAATCTCCTGCAACGTCACGCTGGTCTTCTCTCTCGTCCAGGCGGTGGCCGCCGCGAAGGCCGGCGCCTTCCTGATCTCCCCCTTCGTCGGCCGCATCCTCGATTGGCACCAGACCTTCGAGGGACGAAAGATCCCGATCGAGGAAGATCCCGGCGTGGCGTCGGTCACCCGCATCTACGACTATTTCAAACACTTCGGCCATCGCACCGTGGTGATGGGAGCCTCCTTCCGCAGTGCCGACGAAGTGGTGGCGCTCGCCGGCTGCGATCGGCTCACCGTCGCGCCCGCCCTGCTCGAGGAACTCGCCGCAACCCCGGGTCCGGTGCCGTGCCGGCTCGATCCGGCGGCCGGTGAAGCGGCGGACATCGCGCCGATCGCCGTCGACGAGGCCTCCTTCCGTTGGGCCCTCAACCAGGATCGCATGGCGACCGAAAAACTCTCCGACGGAATTCGGAGCTTCCATGCCGACACCGAGGTGTTGCGGCGGCACATCCGGGCGATGGCGGAAAGCGACGGTGCGGAGGCGGCGCAATGACCTCGACGACGACCCTCGACCGCGGCGGCCTCGCCGCCCGAATGGCGGACACCTTGCGCTTTCTGGCTATCGACGCCGTCGAGGCGGCCAATTCCGGCCATCCCGGCATGCCGATGGGCATGGCGGACGTGGCGACCGTGCTGTTCGGACGGTTTCTGCGGTTCGACGCGAGCGCGCCGACCTGGCCGGATCGCGACCGCTTCGTGCTGTCGGGCGGGCATGGTTCGATGTTGCTCTATGGGCTGACGCATCTGACCGGCCATGCCGGCATGCCGCTCGAGGCCTTGAAGCGGTTTCGCAAGCTCGGATCACCGGCGGCGGGTCATCCCGAACACGCGCCGGAACTGGGCATCGAGACCACCACCGGGCCGCTCGGTCAGGGTCTCGCCACCGCCGTCGGCCTCGCGCTCGCCGAACGCCTGGCGGCCGAACGGTTCGGCGCCGATCTGGTCGACCACCGCACCTGGGTGTTCTGCGGCGACGGCGACCTGATGGAGGGGTTGAGCCACGAGGCGGCATCCTTCGCCGGCCACCTCGGTCTCGCCAAACTGACGGTGGTGTGGGACGACAACCGCATCTCCATCGACGGGCCGACCTCGATCACCGTCGGCGACGACGTGCCCGGCCGGTTCCGTGCCCTGGGGTGGAACGTGATCGCGGTCGACGGCCACGATCCGGAAGCCCTGGCGGCGACTTTCGCGACGGTCGGCACGTCGACCCGGCCGACGCTGATCGCCGCGCGCACCGCGATCGGCTGGGGCGCCCCCAACAAGGCGGGGACGTCGGCGGCGCACGGCGCACCACTCGGTCCGCAGGAAGTCGCCGCGACGCGCGCCGCCCTCGGATGGACGCATCCCCCCTTCGAGGTGCCGGACGAGATACGCGCCGCTTGGCTCGCCGTCGGCCGACGTGGCGAGGACGCGCGTCGCGCCTGGGAGGCCCGACTGGCGGCCACCGAGCCGCGACGGCGCGAGGCCTTCGAACGGGCGCAGGCCGGCGATCTGCCGGAGCTCGACGAAACGATCGACCGGTTCGTGAGCGAGATGCTCGAAACGCGTCCGACGCTGGCGACGCGCGCCGCCTCGGGCAAAGTCTTGGATCGTCTGGCGGCCGCGCTGCCCGAATTGATCGGAGGATCGGCGGATCTGACGCCGTCGAACAACACGCGGTTCGCCGGGGCGGTCGACGTCGCGCCGGGCGCGTTCGCCGGCCGCTACGTTCACTACGGCGTCCGTGAGAACGCGATGGCGTCGATCATGAACGGCCTCGCGCTGCACGGCGGCTTCGTGCCCTACGGCGGCACGTTCCTGTGCTTCCTCGACTATGCGCGGCCCGGCATCCGATTGGCGGCGCTGATGGGGACGCGGGTGGTGTTCGTCGCCACCCACGACTCGATCGGGCTCGGCGAGGACGGTCCGACCCACCAACCGGTCGAACATTTGGCCTCCCTGCGCGCGATGCCCAACCTCCTGGTGATGCGGCCCGCCGACGCGGTCGAAACCGCCGAATGTTGGCGCATCGCCCTCGCCTCGCGCGATCGGCCTGCGGTCTTGGCGTTGTCGCGTCAGGCTCTGCCCACCCTGCGACGCGCCGACATGGGGCGACATCTCTCGAACCTCGGCGCCTACGTGCTCGAGGAGGCGGAAGCAGGCCCCCGACGGGTGACCATCGTCGCAACCGGATCCGAGGTCGCGATCGCTCGCGTCGCCCGCGCCGCGCTGGAGTCGAAAGGGATCGGTACGGCGCTGGTGTCCATGCCCTGTCGCGAGCTGTTCGTCACACGCCCGGCGAGCGAACGAGCCGTGGTTCTCGGCGAGGGAACGTTGAAGGTCGGCGTCGAGGCGGCGGTGCGTTTCGGATGGGACGAGATCATCGGAGCCGACGGACTGTTCGTCGGCATGCCCGGGTTCGGCGCTTCCGGTCCGGCGGAAGATCTCTACGCCCATTTCGGCATCACCGCCGAGGCGATCGTCGTCGCCGTGGAACGACACCTCCGACCTGCGGGGTGACTTCGCGTCCGGCGTCGATCCGGTCGCCTCGCGTCGGTTTGCAGGAACCGAGGTACCGCCACTCGACGCCGTTCGTTTCCGGCGCGCTCATCATGGCGCGTGCGCGAAATCTCGTCCTTCCTCGGGGAAACGTTTCACCGGATCGCTCCCCCGAGGCTCGACGAACATGTGGCTCGACGCCCCCGCATCCGACCCGGTTCCCCCCAGGCTGATTTCAGAGCGACGACGACTTTGTCGACCCCGTCACATCACGCGTCGGATAACGCGAATAGCCGCACCCGGCCTTCAGGGTTTGACCGGATGCTCCTCGTGCTTGACAATGGTACCGCAATACACAGAAAATAGAACGTAGTACTACAATATAAAACAATAAAGCGACCATGAGTGTGCGACCCCTGCACCACACCAAAGCACCCAACCCCGGCGCCTTCCCCGTAGCTCCGCCGAGCGGCGCGCTCTGACGCGCCGGCTCGGTCGACCCACTCGCAGACCGGCACCGAACCTCCGACCCACGGATGCAACAGATGAACGCGAAGTATCCTGGCATTTCAACCGTCATCAACGGCAACGGTGCCGTTGCTCAGGTCATGGGGCATGTCTGCGGTGGCGTCATCGGCTATCCGATCACGCCGTCGACCGAAATCTCCGAGGTCTTCGAGAATTTTCGCGCTGCCGGCGGATGCAATGTCTGGGGTCGACACCCGTTTTTCTATGAGCCGGAGGGAGAGCACTCCGCTCAGTCCGGAGCGCTCGGCGCGGCTCTCACCGGTGGCAAGTACATCTCGAATGCCTCCTCGAGCCAGGGCATTCTCTACGGGATGGAATCCCACTACGTCACCGTCGGCAAGAAAGTCGGCGGTTTCGTGCTGCAGGTGGCCGCGCGGGTCGTGTCGCGTCATTCGTTGAACGTCATGGCCGGTCACGACGACGTCTATGCGTTGCTTCCGTCCGGCTACACCATTCTGTTCGGCGCCGATCCACAGGAAGCGGCCGACTTCGCCGCCATCGCCTATCGCATAGCCTCGACCTCGCTGATTCCAGTCGCCAACGCGATGGACGGATTCGCGACTTCCCACATGTTGTGCGAGGCCCGGATGCCTGAGCCGGAGCTTCTGCAGGAATACCTCGGCGATCCCACCGACCGCATTCCCTGCCCGACGGTCGCCCAGGCGATGCTGTTCGGCGCCAAGGGACGCGTCGATCAGTTGCGCCGCTGGCTCGCACGTCAGCGAAACGCGCTGACGGCCGCTCAGGCCGAGGCGATCCGGCACATCCTCGACCAGGACGGCGAGGCGATCGAGGAGGATCGAGCCGGCGAGCGGATCGAAGCGACCCTCGTCCACCTCCCCCCCGCGTTGCATGCGGCATGGCGCCGGCAATGGATCAACGCCGACGAGAAGGGCACGCGCCAGCGGGTTCCCGCGCTGGTCGACATCGACAACCCGGGCATGACCGGCGGCGTCCAGAACCAGCCGGATTTCCAGGCCGGCATCGCCGACCACCGGGCCCATTTCGCCGCCGAGGTACCGCGTTTCGTAGATCAGGCGATGCGCGAATACGCTCAGTTGACCGGACGCGAATATGCGCCGGTCGTCACGCACCACTGCGATGATGCGGAAACGGTGATGGTCGGCCTGGGTTCGGTCACCGACGACGTCGAAGCCGTGGTCGCCCATCTGCGTGCCCAAGGCCGCAAGGTCGGCGTCGTCGCGGTGAAGCTGCTGCAGCCGTTCCCGGAAGCCGAGATCGTACGTGCGCTCGCGGGAAAGCGGGCCGTCACCGTGCTGGAGCGCTCCGACGTGACCGCACTGACCGGCCTGGTGATGCAGGCGCTCTTCAAGGGCGCCGAAAACGCCGGCGGCATCCGTCACGCCGGCATTCCGGCGATCGACCGGTTGCCCAAGGTCACCACCGCCGTCTTCGGCCTCGGCGCGCACGATCTGCAGCCGCGCCATCTCGTCGCCGCTTTCGACAACATGGACACCGAAGCGAGCGCCTCGTTCGTCTATCTGGGCACGCGCTTCTTCGCGAAGACGACGAATTCGCGTCTCGCCGCCCTCCAAGACCGACTCCGCGCCGCCTATCCGCAGACGGAGGCGATGCAGCTCGCGACCGGGCCGAACCCCTGCCTCCTGCCGCCGGGCGCATTGCGCATCCGCTTCCATTCGGTCGGCGGCTACGGCACCATCGCCACCGGCAAGCTTCTGACCGACATCTTGTCCGGGCTCCTCGGGCTCTACTCCAAGGCAGCGCCCAAATACGGGTCGGAGAAGTCCGGCGCACCGACGAATTACTACATCACTCTTTCACCCGAACCGGTGAAGATCACCAACGCCGAGATCGAAGACGTCGAAATCGTCATCTCCCCTGATCACAGGGTCTTCGCACACACCAATCCGCTGCGCGGTTTGGTCGATGGCGGCACCTTCATATTGCAATCCAATCTGTCGCCGCTCGACACTTGGCTCCGCCTGCCGGAACGGGCCCGCCGAACGATCCGTGAGAAGAAGATCCGCTTTCACGTCATCGATGCCTTCGGGGTCGCACGCGCCCACGCCCCGACGCCGGAACTCCAGACCCGGATGATGGGCATCGCCTTC
>JAAYVT010000158.1 GCA_012517025.1 Phyllobacteriaceae bacterium
CGGAACCATGCCGATGGCGGCGCGCAGACTGGTCTGGGTGACGTCGCGGAGGTCCTGGCCGTCGATGGTGATCCGGCCGCTCTTGACGTCGTAGAAGCGGAACAGCAGGCGCGAGATGGTCGACTTGCCGGCGCCCGACGGCCCGACGATCGCCACAGTCTTGCCCGCCGGCACCTCGAAGGAGACGCCCTTGAGGATCGGCCGCTCGGGATCGTAGGAGAAGGCGACGTTCTCGAAGCGGATCGTCGCCTCGCCGATCGCCAGCGACTTCGCCTGCGGCGCGTCGGAGACCTCGGCCGGCTGTCCGAGGATGGCGAACAGGCTCTCGATGTCGACGAGGCTCTGCTTGATCTCGCGATAGAGCGTGCCGATGAAGTTCAACGGCACCGACAGCTGCATCATCAGCGCGTTGATCATCACGAAGTGGCCGATCGACTGCTCGCCCTTCATCACGCTCCACGCCGACATCGCCATGCAGGCGGCCATGCCGAACGAGAAGATCACCGCCTGACCCATGTTCAGCCAAGCCAGCGAGGTGAAGGTGCGGGTCGCCGCCTTTTCGTATTTCGCCATGGCGCGGTCGTAGCGGGCAGCCTCCATCTCTTCCGCCGTGAAGTACTTCACGGTTTCGAAGTTGAGCAGGCTGTCGACGGCCTTCGACATGGAATCGTTGTCGGCGTCGTTCATGTCGCGGCGGATGTCCATCCGCCAGTCCGAGGCCTTGACCGAGAACCAGACGTAGACCCAGGTGGTGAGCGCGATCACCACCACGTAGGTCCAGTCGAACTCCCACAGGATGACGCCCGCCATCAGCGCGAACTCGACGATGGTCGGGATGCCGGCGAGAATGGTGATGCGGACGATGGTCTCGATGCCCTTGGCACCGCGCTCGACGATGCGCGACAGGCCGCCGGTGCGCCGGGCGAGGTGGAAGCGCAGCGACAGGGCATGAAGGTGGCGGAAGGTCTCGGTGGCGAGATCGCGCACCGCGTGCTGACCGACGGCGGCGAAGAGGGCGTCGCGCAACTGGTTGAAGCCGTTGGAGGCGATCCGCACCACGCCCCAGGCGACGACCAGCAGGATCGGCGCGGCGAGGAGCTGGGCCTTGGTCGGCTCGATCGCCCCCGGCGCCAGGGCGTCGGTCGTCCACTTGTAGACGTAGGGCATCCACACCGTCAGCACCTTGCCGGCGACGAGGGCGGCGAGCGCCCACACCACGGCGCGCTTCAGGTCCGGCCGCTCGGTCGGCCACAGATGCGGCCAGAGGTTTCGCAGAGTCTGGAGCGTGTCGCCCTGGGCGAGCGGCTCGACCGGACCGACGGGACGATGATGGCGCATGAAGAGGTTCCGGTGGGCGGCGGGTGGGGCGGCAGTTTCGAAGCCTTCAAATAGGCGTTCGCGGGGAGAATTCCAATCCGTCGCGGGGCCCCGCGCGCGCGGAGCTGCCCGGACGAGACGGTCGATCCGACCGGACCGGCGAATCCGAGGGGTTTCCTCGCGCCGCGAAGCGGGTAGACTGCGGCGGCATGTTGCACTGCGGCACGCGGCATCGGCCCGCGTGACGACCCCGGCGACGACGGAGAGACGACGTGAGCGGTCTCGGTTCCATCTGCATCTACTGCGGCGCCGGCAAAGGCGCGGACCCGGCCTTCGTGACGGCGGCGGTCGACCTCGGCCGGCTGCTGGCGCGCGAGGGGATTCGGCTGGTCTACGGCGGCGGCTCGCTCGGGCTGATGGGGGCGACGGCGAAGGCGTGTCTGGCCGAGGGCGGCCACGTCACCGGCATCATCCCGCAGTTCCTGGTCGACATGGAGGTGATGCTGCCGGAGGTCTCCGAGCTCGTCGTCACCGCCGACATGCACGAGCGCAAGAAGCTGATGTTCGAGAAGGCCGACGCCTTCGTGGCGCTGCCCGGCGGCATCGGCACGCTCGAGGAAGTGGTCGAGCAGATGACCTGGGCGCAGCTCGGTCAGCACGCCAAGCCGATCATGCTCGCCAACATCGGCGGCTTCTGGGATCCGTTCGTGTCGCTGCTCGAGCACATGAAGGACAACGCCTTCATCCGCTCCGGTTTCGACCTCTCCTACGGTGTGGCGAACGGAATCGACGAGATCCTGCCGAAGATGAGGAAGCGCCTGACCCAGCTCGCCGAACGGGCGAGGACGCCGGCCGAGGTGGCGGTCGATCTGAAGAAGATGTGAGCGGCGCGCCGGTCGGGCGCGCCGTCGCGGAGGGACGGAGGTCCCCTCACTTCACCTTTTCGACGCCCGCCTTCACCAGCTTGTAGAAGACGGAGTCCATCAGCGCCTGGAACGAGGCGTCGATGATGTTTTCGCTGACGCCGATGGTGGTCCAATGGTTCTTGGCGCCGTCGCGACTCTCGATCAGCACGCGCGTGGTCGCGCCGGTGCCGCCGTTGAGGATGCGCACCTTGAAGTCGACCAGCTCGAGATCGGCGATCGCCGACTGATAAGGGCCGAGATCCTTCCTGAGCGCCGCGTCGAGGGCGTTGACCGGGCCGTTGCCCTCGGCGACCGAGAGCAGCAGATCGTCGCCGATCTTCACCTTGACGATCGCCTCGGACAGCGTGATCAGCTCGCCGAGCGCGTTGAAGCGACGCTCGACCAGCACCCGGAACGACTGCACGTCGAAATAACGCGGCACGTGGCCGAGGGTGCGGCGGGCGAGCAGCTCCAGCGAAGCGTCGGCCGCCTCGTAGGAGAAGCCGCGCGCCTCGCGCTCCTTCACTTCGGCGAGCAGCTTGTCGAGGCGCGGATCGGCCTTGTCGACGGGGATGCCGAAGCGGGCGAGCTCGGCCATCAGGTTCGACTTGCCGGCCTGATCGGAGACCAGCACGCGGCGGCGGTTGCCGACGCTCTCCGGCTCGACGTGTTCGTAGGTCTTGGGGTCCTTGACGATCGCCGAGGCGTGGATGCCGGCCTTGGTGGCGAAGGCGTTCTGGCCGACGTACGGAGCGTGGCGGTTCGGCGAGCGATTGAGGACGTCGTCGAAGGCGCGGCTGACGTGGGTCAGCTGGCGCAGCTTCTCGGTCGCCACGCCGATCTCGAAGCGATCGGAGAATTCCGGCTTCAGCATCAGTGTGGGGATGAGCGTCACCAGATTGGCGTTGCCGCAGCGCTCGCCGATGCCGTTGAGCGTGCCCTGGATCTGGCGCACGCCGGCGTGGACGGCGGCGAGCGAATTGGCGACGGCCTGGCCGGTGTCGTCGTGGGCGTGGATGCCGAGATGGCTGCCCGGCACCACCTCCGTCACCGCCCGCACGATCGCCTCGACCTCGTGCGGCAGCGTGCCGCCGTTGGTGTCGCACAGCACCACCCAACGGGCGCCGGACTCATAGGCCGCGCGAGCGACGTCGAGGGCATGCTCGGGATTGGCCTTGAAGCCGTCGAAGAAGTGCTCGCAGTCGATCATCGCCTCGCGACCGCGGGCGATCGCCGCCTCCACGGTCTGGCGGACGCAGGCGAGGTTCTCCTCGAGCGTCGTGCCGAGGGCGACGCGGACGTGGTAGTCCCAGGCCTTGGCGACGAAGCAGTCGGCATCGGCGGTGGCCTGCAACACCACGGCGAGGCCGGGATCGTTCGACACCGAGACGCCGGCGCGCTTGGTCATGCCGAAGGCGGTGAAGCGGGCACACGTCGTCCGCTTTTCCTCGAAGAAGGCGGTGTCGGTCGGGTTGGCGCCGGGATAGCCGCCCTCGACGTAGTCGACGCCGAGATCGTCGAGCAGCTTGGCGATCTTCACCTTGTCGTCGAGGGTGAAGTCGACGCCGGAGGTCTGGGCGCCGTCGCGCAGGGTGGTGTCGTAGAGATAGACGCGCTCTTTCATCGGTTTCTTCTCACTCGGCGTCGCGGACGGGCCATTCGGGCGTGTCGTGATCGGGATGCTGAAAGGAGACGACCTCGGCGAAGATCGCTTCCGCCTTCGCCTGCTGTTCGGGCGGACGACCGGGGAGCGTCGCCAGTTCGTGGAACCAGGGCATGCGGCTCTCGACTCCGACCTGAATTTCGGGGCGGATCTCGGCGGGCCGGTCGAAGGCGCCGAGGGCGACCTCGGTGAAGGGGTAGCCGTCCGGCTCGTAGGTCAGCGGCGTGCCGCAGTCGGCGCAGAAGCCGCGGCGCACCTTGTTCGACGAGCGGAAGCGCTTCGGTTCGCCACGCGTCCATTCGAGGCCCTTCGCGGTGACGAGGGGACCGTAGTGACCGCCGAAGGCCTTCTGGCACATACGGCAATGGCAGATCGAGGCGCGGCCGAGCTCGTCGCAGCGAAAACGAACGGCACCGCACTGGCAGCCGCCGGTGAGCGTGGTCATCGTCCCCTCCCCTTCAGATCAGGCCCTTCCAGCGCAGGATCACCACGGTGAGGAGCGACAGGACGACGAGTTTCACCGCGATGAAGATCGAGACCTTCACCACCGGATTCATCGGCTCGCGGGACTTTCCCTCGCTCATCCCCGCCCCTCCCCGGGCGATTTCAGCGCTTCACTTCCCAAGTGGTCTTCATCTCGCCGGTCGCCGGGTCCTTGGCGTCCTTGATGATGAGCCCGAGGGCGGCGAGTTCGTCGCGAATGCGGTCGCTCTCAGCCCAATTGCGCGCCTTGCGCGCCTCGAGGCGGGCGGCGATCAACGCCTCGACCTGGGCCACGTCGACCTCGACCGAGGTCTTGCGACGGGCCGCCCAGTCCGCCGCCGTGTCGGCGAGGAAACCGAGGAAGCGCAGGGAACCGGCGAGCGCGTCGCGGGCGCCCTCGCCGCCGGCGCGCTGCGCGGCGTTCCGGAGCGCGTGCAACTCGGCGATCACCTTCGGGGTGGCGAGATCGTCGGAAAGCGCCTCGACCACCGCCTTCGCCGGCTTGGTGCCGGGGGTGTCGCCGACGAACCAATACCAGTCGTCGAGAGTCTTCCAGCTCTCCTCGAGGCTCTTCACCGTCCAGTCGATCGGCTGGCGATAGTGCGTCTTCATCATGGTGAAGCGCAGCACTTCGCCCGGCCAATCGGCGAGCAACTGGTTGATGGTCAGGAAGTTGCCGAGCGACTTCGACATCTTTTCGCCTTCGACCTGGAGGAAGCCGTTGTGCATCCAGACGTTCGCCATGACGTCATGGCCGAACGCCGAGCAGGACTGGGCGACCTCGTTCTCGTGATGCGGGAACAACAGATCGATACCGCCGCCGTGGATGTCGAAGACCTCGCCGAGATGCTTCCAGCTCATCGCCGAGCACTCGATGTGCCAGCCCGGACGGCCGCGACCCCACGGGCTCTCCCAGCCCGGTTCGGCGTCGCTCGACGGCTTCCACAGCACGAAATCCATCTCGCCGCGCTTGTAGGGGGCGACGTCGACGCGGGCGCCGGCGATCATGTCGTCGAGCGGGCGGCGCGACAGCTTGCCGTAGGCCGGCATCGACGGCACGTCGAAGAGGACGTGGCCCTCGGCGGCATAGGCGTGACCGGAGGCGATCAGCTTTTCGATGATCGCGATCATTTCGGCGATGTGCTCGGTGGCGCGCGGCTGCACCGTCGGGGCGAGGGTTCCGAGCGCCGTGACGTCGGCCTGGAACTGCGCCTCGGTGGTACTCGTCACCTCGCGGATCGCCTCGTTGAGAGGCTTGCCCGGGAAATCACGGGCGGCGCGGGCGTTGATCTTGTCGTCGACGTCGGTGACGTTGCGCACGTAGGTCACCGCGCTCGCCCCGTAGACGTGGCGCAGCAGCCGGAACAGCAGATCGAAGACGATCACCGGCCGGGCGTTGCCGATGTGGGCGAAGTCGTAGACCGTCGGACCGCAGACGTACATGCGCACGTTCTTCGGATCGATCGGCGAGAAGTCTTCCTTCTCGCGGGTGAGCGTGTTGTAGAGCTTCAGGACCACCACCGGTCTCCTCTTGGCCGCATTTCAACGCGGATCGACGCACATGACGAAAAACCCCAGCCCACCGGCCGGGGTCTCATCTGAGCTTTGCGAGGAAAGGCAGACGGAACCGGGCCAGCGAGGCTGCTAGCCGCAAATAATCGCGATGAGGGCGAGCGCGCCGAGCGCGCGGGGTCCGTTCGTCATGGCGCGACAAGTGCCGGATTTCTCCGGCGGCGTCAAGGGAGCGGCGGGCGATCGGGAGTGACGGACGGTCTCACCCGCGCAGGAAATCGATCACCAGCTTGACGATCAACACCACCACCGCGACCAGGAACACCTTGCGCAGGAACTTCGAGCCGAAGCGCAGCGCCACCCGCGCGCCGACCTGAGCGCCGCAGAAGTTCGCCGCCGCCATCGTCAGGGCGAGAGGCCACATCACCGCGCCGTGGAAGGCGAAGAACAGGATCGCGGCGACGTTGGTGGTGGCGTTGACGATCTTGGTGGCGGCGTTGGCGCGCACCATGTCGAGGCCGAACAGCCGCACGAAACCGAAGATCAGGAACGAGCCGGTGCCGGGGCCGAAGATGCCGTCGTAGAAGCCGACGCCGCCGCCGAGCATCGCCGCCTTGGGGCGATCGGCGGCGACCGGCTCGCGGGTGGCGAGATGGCCGAAGTCCTTCTTGAGGAAGGTGTAGAGCGCGGCGCCGATCATCAGCGCGATGACCAGCGGCAACATGATCCGGCGCGGCAGGGCGGAGGCGAAGATCGCCCCGCCGAAAGAGCCGACGAAGGCGGCGATCGTCGCCGGCACCACGATCAGCCACGGCATCCTGACTCGGCGGACGAAATGCAGCGCCGCGGCGGCGGTGCCGACGACGCTCGCCACCTTGTTGGTGCCGAACAACGTGGCGATCGGCGCGGCCGGAAACAGGCTCAGGAGCGCCGGCACCTGGATCAGCCCGCCGCCGCCGCCGACGGCGTCGACCATGCCGGCGAAGAACGAGGCGGCGAGAAGAAGGGGCCAAAAATCGGGGAGCATGGGGCGCGGGATCCGAGCGAGGTCGTGGACGCGGTCGGCCGCGTCGACGGCCGCCCGAAGGCGACCGGCGCTTCTACCTCGAACCTCCCGTCGGTGCGAGGGGGGCCGACGCGCGGCGCCCCTGCGGAGATCGGAGACCGGCGGGAGCGCGACGCCTCGTCGTCACGATCCCGAGATCGGTCATTGCCCCATCTTCCGCTTCACGCAGGCGTCGAGCTCGGCGATCTTCACCGGCGATTTCTTCACCTTGCCCGGCAAGTTCGGCCAGTCCAGCTCCTTGCGGCACTGCTTGACGGCCTTTTCCTGATCGGTCTCAGCTTCCGCCGGGCCGTAGGCCGCCGAAACGAAGACAAGCATGGCGGCGAGACCCGCCGCGCGCAGCATGACGTTCATTGCTTCCTCCCGTCGCATCCGGAGATCGGACGCATCGAGAAGTGTGTCATGGCCGGCGCGCGCTCACAACCATGCCGCGTCCAAGTCCGGTCGGCGCGGCCTTCACTTCACGAAATCACCGCAGCGCGGCGGCGGCTCGGTGCCCCAGGGCATCAGCGGCACCGAGGAGGTCGAATTCTTCGGGCTGCCTTCGATGATCCTGTCAGTGTAGACCATGTAGACGAGCACGTTGCGCTTGGCGTCGCAGCCGCGCACGATCTGCATCTTCTTGAAGAACAGCGAGCGACGCTCGCGGAACATCTCGTCGCCCTGGGCGAGCTGACGCTTGAACTTGACCGGCCCGATCTGCCGACAGGCGATCGAGACGTCCGAAGTCTGCTCGGCGACGCCGAACATGCCCTTGACGCCGCCCCGCTCCGGCACGGTGAAGTGACAGGCGACGCCGTCGACGTCGGGATCGTCGATGCCGTAGACGGCGAGCTTGTCGTCGGGGGTGAGGAGCTTCCACACCGTCGACTTCTTGAAGATAAGGTCCGGCTCCTCGGCGGCGGCGGGACGCGGCGCCAGCGCGGCGACGAGAGCGAGGGCCGCCGCGACGGCGAAGGCATTGAATCGGTACGACATCGACGAACTCCTCGGCGAACCGGCCGAACCGGGGCGACGCGGCCGAAAATCACGGCGAACACGCCACTCTTCCCCAACGTCATGAACCATGTTCGGGCGTTTTCCTTTTCTCCACCACCGCAATGTTATATCTCGCGGCGAGGGTGGTGTCGCGACCTCGCGACGAACGGGATTTCGACATGGTACGCGCCGATCGAAGCACGATCCTGCAGAGGATCGCGACAGCGACGGTCGCCTCGGCGACCTTGACGCTCGCCTTCGCGGCGGTCGGGCCGGCGCGGGCGCAATCCGCCGCAGATCAGTGGGCGACGGCGATTCGCGAGCAGCGCGAGGCGATCGCCACCAACCGCTCGTCGCGGTCGCGCTGCGGGGTGGCGGGCGATCCGCGTTGCGCGGCGCTGACCGATCGCGGCCGGCTGATGGAGGAAAATCTCGCCCGGCTGGAGCGCCAGCACGCCCGCATGACCGGCGCGCCGCGTCCCGCCGCACCGACCCGCACGACGCGCGGGCGTGACGAGGCGCCGCCCGGGGTCGGGGCGAGACCGGTCGAGCCGGCGCATCCGCAACGCAGCCTGTTCTCGATGCTCTTCGGCGGCGGCGACGCGAGCGAGACGCGACAGACGACGGTCGCCGTCGGCAGCGGCGCGGGCGAGACGCGGCGATCGGCGGTGCGGATCGACGGCGTGCCGGTGGAGGGGGACATCCGGGCGGGCGCCGACGCCGGCGAGACCCCGGCGGGCCCGTCCGAAGGCGACTGGGGGGCGCATTCCGGCAACTACCGGACCCTGTGCGTGCGCACCTGCGACGGCTATTTCTTCCCGGTCTCCTTCGACGCCTCGCGCGCGCGGCTGGCGACCGACGCCAACGTCTGTCGGGCGCTGTGCCCGGAGGCGGAGACGCGGCTCTATTTCCACGACGCCTCGGGGCAGGAGGCGGAGAACGCCGTCGCCGCCGACGACGGTTCGCCGCTCGCCAAGATGCCGAACGCCTTCCTCTACCGCACGAAGCGGATCGACGGTTGCACCTGCGGCCGGCCGGATCCGCGCCGACTGCCGATGAAGGCGGGCGGGCTCGCCGGCGGGGCGCCGATGGCGGCGAACGATGCCGGCGACGTGCCGCTGCCCCGCGTGCGTCCGTCGCCGGACGAGGATCCCGCCACCCAGGCGGTCGAGCTGTCGGGACTGTCGACCGAACCGGTCGCGCCGCTGACGCCGATGTCTGCGGAGAGCGCGGCGCGCCTCGCCGCGCGGGTCGAGCCGATGCGCGATCGCACCACGCCGGTCAGGATAGTCGGGCCGAAGTGGCTTTCCGACCGAGCAACGGAAGCAGCCGCTTCATCTCCGGTCCGTGATCCCGCCCGGTGAGGGCGAGACGCAGCGGCAGGAACAACGCCTTGCCCTTGCGGCCGGTCGCCGCCTTCAACGCCTCGGTCCAGGTGGCCCAGGTCGTCTCGCCCCACGGTTCTTCCGGCAACAGGCGCGCCGCCTCGGCGAGGAAGGCGCCCTCCCCCTCAGGCTTCACCGACACGGCGTTCGAGCGCACCACCTCGGCCCATTCGGCGACGTCGACGAACCGCACCAGATTGTCGCGGACGGCGAGCCAGAAGGCCTCGCCGAGCGCCGCGTCGCGGGCGGAAAGGCGCGGCCGCACCGTCTCCCAATCGAGATGGTGGACGAGCCGGGCGTTGATGCCGTCGAGCTCGTGCGGATCGAACTTGGCGGTCGAACGCGACATCGCCGAGAGGTCGGCGTGGGGAGCGAGCTCGTCGAGGCTCGCATAGGCGTGCACCGCTTCCGAGGACCCGATCAGCACGGCGATCGAGGCGACCGTCATCGCCTCGTAACCGGCGTCGCGCAGCGAGCGGATCGACAGCGAGCCGACCCGCTTCGACAGCGCCTCGCCGGTGGTCGTGGCGATCAGGTTGTGATGGGCGAAGCGCGGCACCGGGCCGCCGAGCGCCTCGAAGATCTCGATCTGCACCGCGGTGTTGGTGACGTGATCCTCGCCGCGGATCACGTCGGTGATGCCGAAGGCGAGGTCGTCGACGACCGAGGGCAACGTGTAGAGGAACGAGCCGTCGGCGCGCACCAG
>JAAYVT010000159.1 GCA_012517025.1 Phyllobacteriaceae bacterium
CAGATCGCCGGATCGCTGACTTGGATCGCGCCGCAGAGCCGTTACACCGGCAACGGCTTCTACACCGGGCAGACCACCGGCGACGTCATCGACGACGCCGCGATCGGTTCCTCCTTCCTGATGTATTCCTTCTCCAAGGACCTGAAGTTCGGTCTCGCCGTGACGGCGCCCTTCGGTCTGCGCTCGAGCTATCGGTCGAATTGGGGCGCGGTCGGCGGGATCCCGGTCGGCGCCTATCACGGCGTCGCCGCCGGCGTGACCAACATCAACGTCAATCCCAACGTCGCCTATCGGGTCAATCAGAACCTGTCGATCGGCGCCGGCATCCAGGGCGCCTGGACCCAGGCCGACCTGTCGCTGCTGACCCCGAATCCGCCGACCGGCGTCGGCCTCGCCCGCATCAAGGTCGACGACGTCGGCGTCGGCTGGAACGTCGGCGCGCTGTGGGAGTTCTCTCCGGCGACCCGCGTCGGCGTCGCCTACCGCTCGGCGATCCGCAACGGTCTCTCCGGCGACATGACCTCGCTCACCTACGGCTCGCTGATCCCGGCGATGAAGGTCCACGCCGACCTGACCCTGCCCGGCACCGCGACCTTCAGCGTCTTTCACCAGATCGACGACAAGTGGGCGGTCATGGCCGACGCCCAGTGGACCAACTGGTCGAGCCTCAAGGACCTGACCGTCTACAACGCCGCCGGGGCGACGCTCGAGTCGTTCGACTACAGCTGGCGCGACACCTGGTTCTTCTCGGTCGGCGTCGACTACAAGTGGACGAAGGGGCACACCCTGCACTTCGGCGCCGCCTACGACATGGGCGCGGTCAAGGACACCGCGCATCGCGAGGTGCTGGTTCCGGACTCCGATCGTTACTGGCTGTCGACCGGCTACACCTGGGAGATGAACGATCGCCTGCGGTGGAACCTCGCCTACGCGCATCTGTTCTCGCCGGAAGGTGACCTCGCCACCACGGCACAGACCAAGCTGCCGACGCTGACCGGGACCTACAACTCCTCGGTCGACATGATCTCGACCAGCTTCATCTACAAGTTCTGAGGCGAGCGAAGACCGTGACCCGGAACGAAAACCTCGGCGGATCCTCCGGTCCGGGGGCGATCGAACCACGCCCCGCGACCGCCCTGCTCGACGAAGCGGTGGCTCGGTTTCCGAGCCGCCCCTGCATCGACTTTCTCGGCCGGAAGTGGACCTACGGCGAGATCGGCGCCCTCGTCGATCGCGCCGCCGCCGGGTTCCGCCGTCTCGGTGTGAGGGCGGGCACGCGCGTCGGCCTGTGCCTGCCCAACACCCCCTATTCGGTGATCTGTTGGTTCGCGGTGCTGCGTGCCGGCGGGGTGGTGGTCAACTACAACCCGCTCTACGTCGAGCGCGAGCTCGTCCATCAGGTCAAAGACAGCGGCACCACCATCATGGTGACGATGGACCTCGAGGTGATCTACCCCAAGGTCGCCGCGCTCTTCGCCAAGACCGGGTTGGAGAAGATCGTCGTCTGCCCGATGGCGTCGATCCTGCCGTTCCCGAAGAACTGGTTGTTCCGCTTGGCCAAGCGCAAGGACGTCGCGCAGATCCCGCGCGACGCCCGCCACGTCGGCTTCGCCGAGCTGATCGCCGCACGCGAGGCGATCGTCGTCGATCCGATCGATCCGAAGACCACGGTGGCGGTGTTGCAATACACCGGCGGCACCACCGGCGTGCCGAAGGGGGCGATGCTCTCCCACGCCAATCTGACCGCCAACGCCGAGCAGATCGCCCGCTGGGTGCCGGACGGCTTCCTGAAGGGCGACCCGAAGATGCTCGGCGTGCTGCCGCTCTTCCACGTCTTCGCCATGACGGTGGTGATGAACTTCGGCATCCGCCTCGGCGCCGAACTGATCCTCCTGCCGCGCTTCGACCTCGCCCAGGTGATGGACGTGATCGAGACCAAGCGGCCGACCATCTTCCCCGGCGTGCCGACCATCTACACCGCGCTGAACGGCGCGGCGGCGAAGCAGAAGTGCGATCTCACCTCGATCGAATGCTGCATCTCCGGCGGCGCGCCGCTGCCCGCCGACGTGCGCGCCCGCTTCGAGGAACTGACCGGCTGCAAGCTGCTGGAGGGCTACGGCCTCTCCGAGGCCTCGCCGGTGGTCACCTGCAACCCGGTCGTCGGTCTCGACAAGGACGGCTCGATCGGCCTCGCCCTGCCGGAGACGCGGATCTCGATCCGCACCCCGGTCACCTCCGCCGAGGAGGTTCCCGAGGGCGAGAAGGGCGAGATCTGCGTCAAGGGCCCGCAGGTGATGCTCGGTTATTGGATCCGCCCGGAGGCGACCACCGAGCAGTTCCACGACGGCTGGCTCCGCACCGGCGACGTCGGTTGGCGCGACCCGGACGGCTACGTCTTCCTCGTCGATCGTCTCAAGGACATCATTGTCACCAATGGCGGCAAGAACGTGGCGC
>JAAYVT010000160.1 GCA_012517025.1 Phyllobacteriaceae bacterium
CGGAGGGATCGAGGTCATCGAACGCTTCATGATGGAGGACGGCGCTCCGCTCGTCTCCGGCGTCATCAAGCTGAACGGCTATCTTCTCGGCTCCTCGGCACGTGGACTGGACGAAAGCGACGCGGGCGCCGGTGCGGTGCTTCTCTCTCGCCTCGGAATCCCGCTCTTCAACCCGACCATCGCCTTTTCGCAGAGTGTCGAGCAATGGCGCGAGAATCCGAGCGGCCTCGGCATGCAGGCGGCGTGGAGCATCGCCATGCCGGAATTCGAGGGCGCCATCGAGCCGATGGTCATCGGCGCACTCGCGGCGCATGCCGAATACGGCCGATATGCTCCGATTCCCGATCGGGTCGAACGCTTCGCCGCGCGCGTGGCGCGCTGGCTGGCTGCCCGCGCCAAGGCGCCGCATGAACGCCGGGTCGCCTTCATTCTGCACAACAATCCCTGTGTGGGTGCCGAGGCATCGGTCGGCGGCGGCGCTCATCTCGATACGCTCGAGACCGTTTCCCGCATCCTCGGACACCTGAAGACGAGAGGATACGACGTGGAGGCACCGGCTTCCGGCAAGGCTCTGATCGACACGATCATGGAGCGCAAGGCCATATCGGAATTCCGTTGGACCACGACCGACGAAATCGTCAATCGCGGCGGCGTTCTCGCCAGGGTCGACGAGGGTCTCTATCGAACCTGGTTCGACGAACTGCCACACGACGTTCAGGAGCGCATGTCGGCGGCATGGGGCGAACCGCCGGGGCGTCCGATGGGAGGGGTTCCCGCGGCGATGGTGCATCGGGGCGAGATCCTCGTCACGGGTCTGTCGTTCGGCAACGCCGTCGTTCTGGCCCAACCGAAACGGGGGTGCGCCGGCGCTCGTTGCGATGGCACGGTCTGCCGTATCCTGCACGACCCGGAGGTGCCGCCGCCGCATCAATATGTGGCGACCTACAAGTGGCTGTCGCGCGAGTTCGGGGCCGACATGCTCGTGCACGTCGGAACGCACGGCAATCTGGAGTTTCTGCCGGGCAAGAGCGTCGGCATGTCGGAAGGGTGCTTCTCGGACATCGCCATCGACACCATGCCGCATCTCTACATCTACAACTGCGACAACCCGCCCGAAGGGACGGCCGCCAAGCGCCGCGCCAATGCCGTTCTCGTCTACCACATGCAGACGGTCGTCGTTCCCGGTCAGCTCTACGGAGACCTCGAGGCATTGGATCGTCTTCTCGACGACTACCACAAGCTGGCCGAGATCGAGCCGGCGAAGGCCCATTCCGTGGCGCATCTCATTGCGGAAAAGGCGGCGGGGCTGCAACTCTTCGACAAGGCCCTGACTCATTCCGAAGTCGAAGAATGGATCGGCGAGATCCACAACCGGGTCACCCTGCTGAAGAACACCCGCATTCCCAAGGGGATGCACATCTTCGGAGACGTTCCGGAAGGCGAGCGGTTGTCCGAGTTCGTCCACGGCATCGCGCGATGGGACAATGGTCCGGCGTCCCTGCGCGGGATGATCAAGACGGCGTCGGGTGGAGCGGAAGCGACTTGGGAATCGGAGATCGGGCAGGCGGCCGAGGCGAGAGCCCGCGAGAGTGTGAAGGCGTTCATCGAGGCCGACGTTCCGCTGTCGGTGTCTCTCGGTGAGCTCGGCCTGGACGCCCGACGTCTCGGTGAGATCGAA
>JAAYVT010000161.1 GCA_012517025.1 Phyllobacteriaceae bacterium
CCCGACAGTTCGACCGCCGGCGCCGCCCTAGCTTCGCCAGGAAACCACTCTGGTGCGTGCGCCGGAAGGACGTCGTCATGCTCAGTCTCACCTCGATCGATCCATTGGGTTACGCCTGGATGGGTGCGATCTTTCTCTTCTTCGGCGAAGTCGCCGCACTCCTCGCCCTGCCGTCCCTCGGCCGGGTGGTTCTGTTCTCGACCATCGCCGAAGTCGGTTATCTCCTGATCGGCATCGGCATCGGTGGACCCGCCGGCGACGTCGGCGCCGGCATGCACCTGGGCTTCCAGGCGGTGATGCGCGGCCTCGTCGTCGTCGCCGGTTGGTACCTCATCGCCCGCACCGGATCGTCGAACCTCGACGATCTGCGCGGCAGTGGCCGGCGCATGCCGGTGGCCGCCACGCTGTTCGGCTTCGGCGTGTTCGCGGTGATGGGGCTCTCCCCGTTCAAGGGCTCCTTCTCCAAGTTCATGATCCTCTACGCGGCGATCGAGCAGGGGCACTGGGGCATCGCGATCGTCGGCACCGCCGCGACCGTGGTCGCCGCCGCCTACTACCTGCTGCTGGTCCAGCGCGTCTGCCTGGAGGCCCCGACCCGCGAGGTCGAGCTCGCCCCCGCGCCGAGCGCGCTGCTCCCGATCGCGGGCATCCTGGCGGCGGTCACCGCCGTTCTCGGCGTCTGGCCCGAGCCGCTGCTCGAGGCCGCGATGAAGGTGGCGAAGGTCGGCGATCTCGCCGCCATCCCGCATTTCGAGGCGCCGTGGTCGACCCTGGTGCTCGTACCCTACGTCGGCGGCTTCGCGATCTGGGCGATCGGCCACAAGGCGCCGCGCCTGCGCGACGCCCTCGCCGTGGTCCTGGCTCTCACCACTCTGGCGTTGGTGGTCATGGACGGTTCGCTCGAGCCGGCGTCCCGCCTGTTCGCGCTGATCTTCACCGGCATCACCACCGTGATGGTCATCTACTCGGTCGACTACATGGCCGGGGCGGCGAACGCCAACCGCTATTGGTTCTTCGCCTTCCTGATGATCGGCTCGATGATCGGGCTGACCACCGCCCACGAACTCGGCAACTTCTACGTCTTCTGGGAACTGATGACCTGGACCTCGTACTTCCTCGTCGTCCAGGACGAGAGCCCGAAGGCGCTGAAGGCCGGCTTCGTCTACTTCATGATGTGCGCCGGCGGTGCCTACGTGATGCACTTCGGCATCCTGCTCGCCCACGCCGGCACCGGGTCGTTCGACTTCGCCGTGCTCGCCGAGCGTCTGCCGCAGATGGCGCCGCTCTCCGGTCTGGTGATCGCCGCCGCCCTGTTCGTCGGCTTCGCGGTCAAGGCCGGTCTGGTGCCGATGCAGGCCTGGTTGCCGCTCGCCCATCCGGTCGCTCCGGCCTCGGTCTCCGGACCGCTGTCGGGCATCCTGACCAAGGCCGGCGTGTTCGGCATGGTCAAGGTGCTGTTCCTGGTGGTCGGCTTCGGCGCGCTGAAGAACTTCGCCTTCCACGGCGTCGATCTTTCGACCGTGCTCGTCGTTCTCGGCTGCCTCACCCTGATCTACTGCGAGGTCCGCGCCCTGTTCGAACCCGAACTGAAGCGCATGCTGGCCTTCTCCACGCTCGCTCAGGTCGGTGAGATCACCGCCATCCTCGGCCTCGGCACGGCTCTCGCCGTCGACGCCAGCCTCCTGCACGTGATGAACCACGCCGCGATGAAGACCCTGCTCTTCTTCGCCGCCGGTGCCTTCATCTTCAGGACCGGCCATCACATGATCGCCGACTTCGCCGGCCTCGGCCGCAAGATGCCGGTGACAGCGGGTGCCTATGCGCTCGCCTCGATCGCCGTCATGGGCCTGCCGCCCTTCAACGGCTTCGTCTCGAAGTTCCTGATGGTGTGGGCGGCGGTCGACGCCGGCCACTGGGAGATCGCCGGCCTTCTGCTGCTCGGCGGCCTCGCCGGCGCGGTCTACTACCTCCGCGTCGTCGCCACACTGTTCTTCAAGCCGTGGACCGGCGCTGACGACGTTCGCGAGGCGCCCGCCTCGATGATCGCCGCCCTC
>JAAYVT010000162.1 GCA_012517025.1 Phyllobacteriaceae bacterium
CGATCGCGACGGCAAGGCGCGGCTGGTCACCCTCGAGCTCGACGCCCGCTCGCTCGCCGAACACGCCAAGTCGCTCGACGGCCGCGTCGACTTCTTGCTCAACGCCACCCTCGGCCTGGTCGGGCTGGAGCAGAACACGATCGTCAAGATCTTCTCGGTTCTCGCCGTCATCTTCATGCCGCCGACGCTGATCGCGTCGATCTACGGCATGAACTTCCACGACATGCCGGAACTCGACACCTCGTGGGGCTACCCGGCGGCGTTGCTGCTGATGGTCGCCTCGGTCGCCTCGACCTTCGCCGTCTTCAAGTGGAAGCGCTGGCTGTGAGCCGGCGCGTCTGCGCCGAACCACGCGGGAGGCGTCGACCCCGATGAAACGCTTTCGTTCCCCCTCCGCCGCGGCGCCCCTGTTCTACCACGACCTCGCCGGGGAGGGCGTCCCGCTGATCTTCCTGCACGGTCTGGGCTGCGCGTCGTCGTGCGACTATCCGATGGTCGCGGCCGATCCGGCGCTGCGGGGCCGGCGGGCGATCCTGTTGGACCTGTTGGGGGCGGGCTTCAGCGACCGGCCGCTCGACTTCGATTATTCGGTCGCCGCGCACGCGCGGACGGTGATCGAATTGGTCCACGGTCTCGGCGCCGACGTCGTCGACCTCTACGGCCACAGCATGGGCGGCGCGATCGCGATCGAGGCGGCGCG
Organism: Phyllobacteriaceae bacterium; assembly: GCA_012517025.1. Lineage (GTDB taxonomy): Bacteria > Pseudomonadota > Alphaproteobacteria > Rhizobiales > Ancalomicrobiaceae > Pinisolibacter. The sequence continues at coordinate 701 of JAAYVT010000162.1, forward strand.
CGGTCTCGGCGATCGCGTTCGTGCGGTGGTGGTGAGCGAACCGAACCTCGATCCCGGCGGCGGATCGTTCAGTCGGAAGATCGCCGAACAGCCGGAAGAGGACTACGTCCGCGCCGGACGAACCATGTTGGTGGAGGCCTCGCGCGCCGCCGGCAACGCCGTCTGGGCGGCGTCGCTGGCGCTCTCGGCGCCCCACGCGGTCCACCGCGCGGCGCGGTCTCTGGTCGCGGGAAGCTCGCCGAGTTGGCGGGAGATGCTCCACGGCCTCACCGCAGCGACCACGGTCCTCTTCGGCGAGGCTTCGCTGCCCGATCCCGACATCGATCGGCTGGCGCGTCGAGGCATTCGCGTCGACGTCGTCCCGGCCGCCGGTCATTCGATGGCCTGGGACAATCCGAGCGGGCTGGCGGCGGCGCTGCAGCGCGCCACGGAGGTCGCGCCGCGCTCCGACCGTCCCGGCTCTCAGGGATAGAGCCGCACCTTCTCCCACGCCGAATTCGCCCCGGTGCGGGCGAATTCGATGCGGTCGTGCAGGCGGAACGGCCGATCGTGCCAGAACTCGATGGTCTCCGGCACCACCCGGAACCCCGACCAATAGGCCGGGCGCGGCACCTCGCCGATCGCGTATTTCAGCCCGTATTCGGCGACCGCCTTCTCCAGCGCGAAGCGGCTCTCCAGCGGGCGGGACTGTTTCGAGGCCCAGGCGCCGATCCGGCTCGCCCGCGCTCGCGAGGCGAAATAGGCGTCCGCCTCGGCGTCGGCGACCACCTCGACGGTGCCGCGGATCCTGACCTGCCGGCGCAGCGTCTTCCAATGGAAGAGCAGCGCCGCCTTGTGGGTCGCCAGGAGCTCGCGCCCCTTCTTGCTCTCGAAGTTGGTGTAGAAGACGAACCCCGCCTCGTCGAACGCCTTGAGCAGCACCATGCGGACGTCCGGCATCCCGGTCTCGTCGACCGAGGCGACGGCCATCGCATTGGGATCGTTGACCTCTTTCGCATCGGCGTCCTTCAGCCAGGCCGCGAACAGGCGAAACGGCTCCGGGCTGTCGGAAAAGTCACCGGTCGTTAACTCAGGTGGGGGAGATTGCTCGAAATGGTCGGTCATCGTCTTCGGAGGCACCCTTGGCCGGTCTTCGGGCCCCATCCTATACCGTTGTTCGCGATCGACGCCATCGCCGCGTCCTGCAGAGCCGCCGCGCGGTTTCCGTCATGGCCGCGGTCCTGCTCGGCCTGACGCTCGGCGGTTGTGGCATCGTGATGCCGCTGTCGTCGTGGATGTCCGGCCCCTCGAAAGAGGAGCCGCGCGAATCGACGGACGTCACCGGCTCGATCGGCAAGGCGGTCGAGGCCGTCCCGGCGGACACCGACGCCGACGCGGTGCGTCGCGCCCTCGAAGTCGCCTCGGCGCGCGGCGTCGACGCCCCGGTCGCCTGGAAGAACGAGGCGACCGGCAACTCCGGCACCGTCACCGCCTCCACCGCCGCCCGCGCCGGCAACGGCGCCCCCTGCCGCGATTTCGAGACCACGCTGGTGTCGATCTCCGGCGTCGATCTGCACTCCGGGCGGATCTGCCAGGGCTACACCGGCGCCTGGGAAGTGCTGCGATTCGACCGCGTCGGCGGTTGACGCGCGCCCCCTTCCTCCCGCATCTCCTCTGGACTTCGCCGCCGAAGCACCCCACATCGGGTGACGAGTGTGAACGACGGCCCGAAGGGCCGATCCCCGACGCGCCGGCCGCCTCTGGGCGGACCGGGAACCGGGGACGAGGAGATGACCATGCGCGACCCCTACGACGTGCTCGGCGTCGGCCGTTCGGCGAGCGCCGACGAGATCAAGAAGGCGTTCCGTCGCCTCGCCAAGAAGCATCACCCCGATCAGAACCGCGACGACCCCAAGGCCAAGGAGTCCTTCGCCGAGGTCAATTCGGCTTACGAGATCCTCGGCGACGCGACCAAGAAGGGGCAGTTCGATCGCGGCGAGATCGACGCGGAAGGCAAGCCGCGCTTCACCGGTCACCCCGGCGGCGGCTTCGACTTCCGCTCCGGCGGCGGCCCCTTCGGCGGCGGCGGGCGGGGTCCGCAGCACGGCGGCGGGCCGGAATTCGACGACTTCCTGACCGACATCCTCGGCCAGGCCTTCGGCGCGCGCGGACGCGGCGGCGCCCGGGCCGGTGCCGGCGGCGGTCCCTTCGGCGGCATGGGCGGCATGGGTGCCGGGATGGGCGGCGCGCAGACGCGTGGCCGCGGCGAGGACGTCGAGGTGGAGACCTTCGTCACCCTCGAGGAGGTGGCGGCGCACGCCAAGATCCGGGTCGAGCTGCCGAACGGCCGTACCCTCGACGTGCAGCTGCCGGAAGGCGTCTCCGATCGCCAGCAGATCCGCCTGAAGGGCCAGGGCCACGTCGGCACGCCGCCCGGCGACGTGTTGGTGACGGTGCTGTTCCAGAAGCATCCGCAGTTCCGGGTGAGCGGCCACGATCTGGAGATCGACGCCCCGATCGGGCTCGAGGACGCGGTGCTCGGCGGCCGGGTGCGGGTGCCGACCCTGTCGGGCGCGGTCGAATTGAACCTGCCGGCCGGGACCACCGGCGCCAAGGAGCTGAGGCTCAAGGGCAAGGGTCTGCCGACCAAGGCCGGAGGGCACGGCAATCTCTACGTCAAGCCGCGCATCGTCCTGCCGGAGGCCGGCGACGCCGAGCTGAAGGCGTTCCTCGAGGCGCGACGTCGGCGGTGAGGCGGCGTTCGGCTCGCGTTCATCGGGCGCGTGGCAAGATCAGTCGAAATCGGACGGAAACGGAGGTCGAGAGTTTCCCATGATCCGGACGTTGATTCACGCCGCCGCGGTACTCGCCCTCCTGGGCGTGATCCAGGCCGAGGCCCAACAGCGGCCGCAGCCGCCGAGCCGGCCGCCGTGGCAGGACGTCTGCTGTGGCGGACCCTGCTGCAAGCCGCGTCCCGGCCGCTGAGAGACGACATCGTGCAGACGACGGATCGGACGAGCGTAGACCCGGCAGTCCCCACGTCTTCCCCGCCACTCGACGTCTGGCCGGCGTCGGCGCGGCGGTGGATGGCCACCGCCTGCGTCGTCGCCGTGACCGGTTGGACGGCGGCCGGATACGAGCGGTTGGTGGCGGTGCCGCACGCCGCCGACACCGCGCGGGTCGCCTATGCGCTCGATCTGGTCGATCGCTTCGACGACACCCCGGCGCACAAGGCCTACGTCGAGCTC
>JAAYVT010000163.1 GCA_012517025.1 Phyllobacteriaceae bacterium
TACTGGCATAGACAAGCCATCTGCCAAAGACAGAGTCTAAATATTACTTTCAGCAGATGAACAGCCTACACAGGAAAATCCCCATGCGCCTCACCGTTAAGATGTCGCTTCTCGCCGTCGTCATCAGTCTGACGATGATCCTGTTGGGTCAGGGCTGGACATCGATTTCGAAACTTCAGAGCATGCGCACTTCATCGGTAGACATTTCCGACAACTGGTTGCCGTCCGTCCGAGTTCTCGGTGAAATCAAATACATGGCGACTCGGCATCGCGTTTGGGTCTTCCGACGCAATCAAGCTGAGGATGACGCAACCAGACAGGTCGTCGCCGACAAGACGACCGCCATTCTGGCCGACATGGAACAGGCCTTCACCAAGTACGAGCCGATGATCGATGGCCAGGAAGAGCGAGCTCTGTGGACGGCATTCAGAAGCGAGTGGGCAGAGTACCTGAGGGCGGTCGAAGCCGTATTCCAGTTCAAGGCCACCGGAAGAGTTCAGGAGGCGAACAAGGGATTCAACGATACGATCGCGGCCTTCGACAAGGCGATCGGCGAACTCGACAAGGACATCGCCCTCAACAACCGCGGCGCCAGCACTGCAACGGAACGAGCGAAGGCGACCTATGACGACGCTTGGCTGGCGATCATGGTCTTGACGGCGATCTCCCTCGCGCTCGCGACCGGCTCCGGCCTGTTCGTGGTCCTCGGCGTCACCCGGCCGCTGGAAACTCTGAACGCGGCGATGAAGGCGATTTCCGGCGGCAATCTCACCGCGGAAATTCCTTCGACGTCTCGCCGAAACGAAATCGGTGACATGGCCCGCACTCTCGTGGTGTTCCGCGACGGTCTCGCCGAGACCGGGCGCCTGCGGGCCGAACAGGCCGACAAGGAAGCCGCCGTCGCCCGACGGATGGTCGAAGAGCGGCATAGGATCGCCGACAGCTTCATGAGCACCATGGGGACGATCGCCACACAGTTCGTGAAGTCGTCCGGCGAGGTTGCCGACGCCGCACGGAACCTTTCGGCGACCGCCGAGGAGACCTCGCGGCAGGCCTCTGCCGTCGCCAGTGCCGCCGAAGAGGCCTCCACCAATGTGGAGACCGTTGCCGCCGCGACGGAGGAACTGGCCACGTCGGTCCGGGAGATCAACACTCAAGTCACGCACTCGGCAAAGGTGGCCGAAGATGCCGCTCAGGAGGCGGCCCGCACGGAGTCGAACATCGCCCTCCTCTCTTCGGCAGCCGAGAAGATCGGCGACGTGATCAACCTCATCAAGGACATCGCCGGACAGACAAACCTTCTGGCACTCAATGCGACCATCGAAGCGGCCCGCGCCGGGGAAGCCGGTCGGGGTTTCGCAGTCGTTGCCTCCGAAGTGAAGGCTCTCGCCGGACAAACCGCCAAGGCAACCGACGAGATTTCCCAGAAGATCGGTGAGATTCAGTCTGCCACCCAGGAGACGGTCGCCTCGATCGGCCGGATCGTCGGCACGATCGGGTCGATCCGTGACGTGACCACGATGATTGCGGGCGCCGTCGAGCAGCAGGGTGCGGCCACTCAGGAGATCTCGACCAACTCGCATCGGGCTGCAGAGGGCACCGTCCACGTCACCGACAACATCGCCGGCGTCGGTCACGCTGCCGAGATGACGGGAACGGCCGCCACCCAGCTGATGGGCCTCTCGGGCAACCTTTCATCCCAGGCAGACACGCTGACGCACGAAGTAGAAACCTTCGTCAGGACCCTGCGATCGGCGTAAGCTCTTCAGGGCTCCTCCCTGGGGAAATCCGTGAGCCCGTTTCCCTCGGAAGCGCACCTGCGGCCGCCGATCGCTCCCGGCGGCCGTTCTTTCTTATTCGCCCCATTCGGCAACGGACGCGCGGTCGGCTCGGACGGCCTCATTCCCCATGAGGCCCCCCCGACATGACGGCTTGAGAAGCCTCCTACATTGGACGTTCTCTTAATCTTTTTAATATAATATCAGATCACTTGTCTTGCATCACAACGTTTGCCCCTGGAGAAACGCATTCCAATGACGGACGCCAGCACCATCGATCGTCGCCGCAAGTTTTCTCGCCTCGACAACGAGAAAGCGGGCCTTCTGCGTGATTCCAAGGCGACGATCGAGAGGGTTCTTCCTGGGGTTCTGGACGAGTTCTATGCTCACATCGAGCAGTTTCAAGAAACACGTTCGATGTTTCAGAACAAGCAACACATGGCTCACGCGAAAGCCATGCAGTTGAAACACTGGGGAATCATCGTCGAAGGCAAATTCGATGCGGCCTACGAAACTTCGGTCACGAAGATCGGGGAGGCACACAACAGGCTCGGCTTGGAGCCCCGCTGGTATATCGGCGGCTATAATTTCGTCATTACGCGGCTGGTCGAGATCATCGAGGCCGAATGGCGCGTCGGCTGGTTCGACCGCGCCGGTCGGAAGCGGAAGACCGACACCATCAATGCCATCATCA
>JAAYVT010000164.1 GCA_012517025.1 Phyllobacteriaceae bacterium
CTTCCGAGAAAAGCACGCGCGCGGGTCCACCGAAATCGGGACCGCTCCCATTCGGGTCCGTCCGGTCGGGTGAAATCGTTAGCGCGACGGCACGATCGGCGCCTTGACCGCCACCTCGAGCCCGGCGACGACCAGCGTCACCCGATCGGCGATCCGCGCCACCTCTCGGTTGAGCCGCCCCTGCAGGTCGCGGAAGCGGCGCGCCAAGGCGTTCTCCGGCACGATCCCGAGCCCCACCTCGTTGGAGACGAACACCACCGGGCCGGCCGCGGCCGCCACCGCCGTCGCCACCAGGCCGTCGATCTCGCGGTCGGCGTCGCGCTCGGCGAAGAGGAGATTGGAGAGCCACACCGTCAGGCAGTCGACGACGAGGATGCGCTCCCCCCGCGTCTCCCGCGCGATCACCCCGGCGAGATCGAGCGGCTCCTCGATCACCCCCCAGGCCGGGCCGCGTTCGGCGCGATGGGCGGCGATGCGCGCCTCCATCTCGGCGTCGAAGGCCTGCGCCGTCGCCACCATCACCGGCTTCAAGCCTGAGGTCTCCGCCCGCGCCAGCGCCACCGAGGTCTTGCCGGAGCGAGCCCCGCCGAGGACGAAGTCGAGACGCGGCGAGGCGACGAGCAAATCCATGGTGACCTCCGAAGGGCGACCGAGGCGCCCGGTTCGCGCGCCCTCAGTAGGCCCGCGTCGACCGCTTCGTCCACAGCCTCGCGCGACTTTCCGATGGAGAGACGTCGAAGGGCTTGGCAAGCCGGATCGAGCTTGCTATAGACCCGCCCGCAACGCACCGTTCGCCGGCGCTTGCGTGATCCGCGATAGCTCAGTTGGTAGAGCGTTCGACTGTTAATCGAATGGTCGCAGGTTCGAGTCCTGCTCGCGGAGCCAGTTTCCTCCGATCGATCGGAGACGAGTGAAAGCCCCGCCGGATCCCGGCGGGGCTTTCGCCGTTTCGGCGCCTCTGCACGTCCTCGGGTCAGCGGACCATCGACGCCACCAGCGCGACGGCGCCGGCGGCCGAAAGGACGAAGAACAGGATGTTGAACGGCCATTCGCCGTTCTCGCCGCGATTTTGAAAATAGCCCGTCCAGCTCGCCCACCCGACCACCGCGGTCACCGCGAGCAGAAGCAGCTTGCCCGCCGCCGCCGCGATCGCCCAGAAGACCGACGCGTTGGAATGGACGAAGAGCAGGACCGCCACCGCCAGAAAGACGACCAGGACGGTCCGAAACGGGTCGAGCACCCGGGAAGCCCGCTTTCCGAAGGTCATCGTGAAACCATCCGCCTCGATTCGCGTCATGGTGGCACGAAGCGACGGATCACTCACCCACCATTCGGCTGACGAGACCGGCGAGGACATGGAATTTCGAAGGTGCTCCGGCGGCGACGCCACGCCGCCGCGGAAGAGCCGCGCCCGCGGCAGGGGCACGAAAACCCCGGCGGCGGTAGAAATTTCGCCCCATTTCGAGGGTTCTGATGACCGCTCGGGCGTGGTCGCGCGCCCTGGTTCGGAGAGGTTCGATGCTTCGGCGTTCTGAGGTTGCCACCGCCTTCCGTGTGGCCGGGTTCGTCTCGATCTCGGCGCTGGTGGTTCTGTCGCTCGTCCCCGGAACGATGCGCCCGCACGTCCTCGGCAGCGGCAACGCCGAACACTTCCTCGCCTACGCCGGAACCACCTTCCTCCTCGGCCTCGGTTGCGTGCCGCGCACCACCGCCGTGTTCGTCTCGATGCTGTCGGCGGCCGCCGCGTTCGTCGAGTTGCTCCAGAACTGGATTCCCGGCCGCAGCCCCGGCTTCGACAACTTCGTGTCGAGCTCGATGGGCGCTCTCGTCGGAGCCGCCGTGGCGATTTCCCTGGCCACGCTGGTCCGCAAGGTGGCGATGCCGCCGATCGAACGCTGAGGCCGCCCGGCGATCTTCGCCCATCCGCCCCGCGCCTCGTCGTCCATCCATCGATCGTCCGATCTCCTCGTCTCTCGCCGAGCGGCGCGGCAGCGCGTATCCTGCGCTCCCCTCGTCCGATCGGGAGATCGACCATGCGCGCGTCGTCGCGGCGGTTACGCCTCGCAGCCCTGTTCCTCGCCGCCACCTGCGCGGCCTCTGCAGGTCCGGCCCGCGCCGCCGACCCGGCCGAAGCCGATCGCCTGCGCGCGCTCTTCGAGAGCTACCTCGGGGCACCCGCGCCGGGCGCGCCGAGCGCCGTCGCCGTCACCCCGCTCGGCGACGACTACGAGCTGGCGATCGACCTCGACCGGCTCGCCGCGCCGCTCGCCCCCCTCGGCCTCGATCTGAAGCTCGGCCGCAGCCTGTCACGCCTCGCCCCCAAGCCCGACGGCACTTGGGCGTGGCGTTCGGAGCGCTTCGAACCGATGTCTTGGGCCTATCAGGGCCGCACCGGGCGGATCGGCGTCGAGGGCTGGAAGGCGGAGGGCGACTTCTCGCCGGCTCTTTCCGCCTTCACCCGCCAGACCGCGACCGCCGACCGCCTCGTCGTCGATCAGACGGTCCCCGCCACCCCCGATTCGCCGCGCCTCGACGTCCACAAGGTCGACGAGGGGTTCGCGGTGAACATCACCGCGACGCCGGCCGCCGCCGGCGTCGACGTCGCCGTCGACCAGACCAGCCGTGCCACCACCCAGACCTTCACCCTCTCCGAGGGCAAGGCCGCCGGCGTTACCGACATGGAAGCGACCTTGAAGGTGGGTCCGTCGCACGTCGTCGCGACCTTCGCCGGTCTGCGCACCGAGGCGATGCTGGCGCTGTGGCGCCGCCTCGTCGCCCATCACGCGCCGGCCGACTTCACCGCCGGGCAAGTCGAGTTCAAGCAGGTGCTGCGCGATCTCGGGCCGCTGTTCCAGCGGATGACGCATCGCGCCACCGTCGACGCGGTCGAGGTCGAGACGCCGGTCGGCTTCGGCTCGATCGGACGGATCGAGGCGGCGGTGGAGGCGACCGGCGCCACCGCCGACGGCTCGGCCGACGTCGCGCTGACCCTGTCCGCGCTGGAGATCCACTCGCTGTTCATCCCCGCCTGGGCGAACCGGCTGATCCCGCGCGATCTCGCTCTGCACGGCAAGGTCACCGGTTGGGACGCCGCCGCCGCGCTCGCCGTCTTCCTCGACCGCGCCGATTTCGCCGCCCACGATCCGCTCGACGCCGCCGCGCGCGCCGAGCTGGTCGCCAAGGCGCTGCCGAATGGCGCGGTGACGATCGAGCTCGCCGGCAACCGGGTGAAGGCGACCGATTGGGACGTCGCGCTCGACGGCCGCCTGACCACCGGTCTCGGC
>JAAYVT010000014.1 GCA_012517025.1 Phyllobacteriaceae bacterium
AGCTCGCCGCCGGCGGCGAAGTGCCACGCCGGCACTTCGCGGATGATGACGCGCACCGCCTCGCGCGGCGCGCCGAGCGAGGAGACGATCGCGTTCGTCACCTCCTCGACCATCTTCTTCTTCTTCTCGAAGGTGCGCCCCTCGATCAGCGTGACTTCGACGATCGGCATCGACGACCTCCTCAGGCGACGACGGAAAACGCCACGCGGCCGAGCCGCTGGAACGTCGTCTGGACGTGCATGCCCGGCGCCAACGGATGCGCGGCGGTGGCGCCGCCGGCGAGCACCACGTCGCCCGGCTCCAGCCGTTCGCCGGCCCGCGCCACCAGCCGCGCCGCCGCGACCAGCGAACGGATCGGATCGCCGAGGATCGCGGCGGTCGAGCCGATCTGCACCGGACGTCCGTCGACTTCCATCAGGATGCCGAGATTGGCGACGTCGGTCGAGGGGCACGCCCACGGCCCGACGAAGAAGCCGGACGACGACGAGTTGTCGGCGACGACGTCGGGGAGCGCGAACTTGAAGTCGCGGTAGCGGCTGTCGATGATCTCGACCGCCGGTGCCACCGCCTCCAGCGCCGCCAGCGCCTCCGCCGCCGAGACCTCGCCCTCCAGCGGCTTCTTCAGGATGTAGGCGACCTCCGGCTCGACGCGCGGATGGACGTAGCGAGAGCGATGCAGCTCGCCGCCCTCGCCGAGCCGCATGGCGTCGGTGAGGCGGCCCCAGATCACCTCCGAGACGCCGACCTGCGCCATCTTGGCGCGCGAGGGCAGGCCCATCTTGAAGCCGGCCCGACGTTCGCCGCGGGCGCGACGACGGGCGACCGACAGCGCCTGCACGGCGTAGGCGTCGTCGACGGTCAGCCCCGGCAGGGTGTCGGTCAACTGCGGAATGGCGGTCGCGGTGCGCGCCGCCTCGTCGACGATCTGGGCGAGGCCAGCGAGGCTCGTCATGCGGCTTCTCCTTCACGCGCCTTCAGGATGTCGAGGGCGACGTCGATGATCATGTCCTCTTGTCCGCCGACCATGCGGCGGCGGCCGAGCTCGGCGAGGATGGTGCGGGTGTCGACGTCGTAGAGCTTGGCCGCGTTCTCCGCATGGCGCAGGAAGCTCGAATAGACCCCGGCATAGCCGAGCGACAGGCTCTCGCGGTCGACCCGCACCGGACGATCCTGCAGCGGCCGCACCAAGTCGTCGGCGGCGTCCATCAGCGCGAAGAGATCGCACCCGGTCTCGATGCCCTTGCGGTTCAACACCGCGATCAGAGCCTCCAGCGGCGCGTTGCCGGCGCCCGCCCCCATGCCGGCGAGCGAGGCGTCGACCCGAACCGCCCCCGCCTCGATCCCGGCGACCGCGTTGGCGACGCCGAGGGTCAGGTTGTGGTGGGTGTGGACGCCGATCTCGGTCTCCGGCCTCAAGGCGTCGCGCACCGCCTTCACCCGCTCGGAATAGTCCTCCGGCAGCAGGGCGCCGGCCGAATCCGTCACGTAGACGCATTCGGCGCCGTAAGCTTCCATCAGCTTCGCCTGTTCGACCAGCTTCGCCGGCTCGGCCATGTGCGCCATCATCAGGAAGCCGACGGTGTCCATGCCGAGCGCGCGCGCCGCCTCGATGTGCTGACGCGACACG
>JAAYVT010000015.1 GCA_012517025.1 Phyllobacteriaceae bacterium
CACCGGCCCGTGCGTCCGATAGTTCGGATGCACCAGCCGGCCGAGCGCCACGTTGGGCAGGTGATAGGCGAGATCCAACAGCGCGTAGACCAGGAAACTCGACGGCCACGGCGCTTTCGTCGGCACCGGCGGCAGCCCCGCGGCGGCGGCGCGGATCTCCGCCGGATCCAGCGGAAACCGCGAGTAGCCGGACATCCCGTCCGGTTCCACCGTCAGCCAATCCGGTCTGAGGTAACCGTGCTCGACGACGTGGATGCGGATGTCCCGCGCCATCGCCACCTCGACCGCCGCCGCGTGGACCGGGCGGCCGTCGCCGAGCATGACGACGTCGGTCACCCCCTCTCGCGCGCAGTAGGCATCGAGATGGGCGGGCCAATCCTCTCGGCGGCCACGATACCAATCGGACCGCCGGCGCGGCGGCGCGCCCGTCCCCCGGCGCCCGGTCAAAACCGACCAGAACACCGCGTCGCCGAGGCAGAAGCAGATGTGGCGAACCGCGTGCCCGCGTTCGGTCAATCGGTCGGCGATGCGCCCGAAGATCGGCGAGGCCGGCCCCTCGAGGAAGAGAACGGTTCGCCGGTCGGTGCGGCCGAGGGACGACGACGCGATCATCGAGGCGCGATCCTCTCCGTTACGGCACGGCGCCGGGACCGCCTCGGCCGCCCGCCGACCGATCGTCCGTCCCGGCGCGATCGCTCACACCAGCGCCCGCAGATAGGCGCCGTAGGAGCTCTTGCCGAGCGCCTCGGCGAGAGCGATGAACCGCGCCGTGTCGATGAAGCCCTGCTTGTAGGCGATCTCCTCCGGACAGGCGATCTTGAAGCCCTGGCGCTTCTCCAGGGTGCGCACGAATTCGCCGGCCTCGATCAGACTGTCGGGCGTGCCGGTGTCGAGCCAGGCGTAGCCTCGCCCCATCATCTCCACCGAGAGGGCGCCCCGCTCGAGGTAGACGCGGTTGACGTCGGTGATCTCGAGCTCGCCGCGCGCCGACGGCTTCAGTCCGGCGGCGATGTCGACGACGCGGTCGTCGTAGAAATAGAGACCGGTCACCGCCCAGCTCGACTTCGGCTTCGCCGGCTTCTCTTCGATCGACAGCGCCTTCTGGTCGGCGTCGAACTCGACCACGCCGTAGCGATCCGGATCCATCACGTGATAGGCGAAGATGGTGGCCCCCGCCCCCCGCTCGCGGGCGCGCTGGAGCGAGCGTTGCAGGCCGGCGCCGAAGAAGATGTTGTCGCCGAGGATCAGGCAGCACGGACCGCCGGCGAGGAAGTCGGCGCCGATCACGAAGGCCTGGGCGATGCCGTTGGGTTCGGGCTGCACCCGATACTCGAGCGACAGGCCGAGCTGCGAGCCGTCGCCGAGCAGCCGCCGGAAGTTCGGCAGATCGGTCGGCGTCGAGATGATCAGGATCTCGCGGATCCCGGCCAGCATCAGCACCGACAACGGATAATAGATCATCGGCTTGTCGTAGACCGGCAGCATCTGCTTCGACGTCACCAGCGTCATCGGGTGCAGACGCGTACCGGCGCCACCGGCGAGAATGATGCCCTTCATGATCGCGGTTCCTTTCGATCTGTGCTTCTCGGACCGATCAGACGATCGAGAACGGTGTCGAGGGACAGACGCCAATCGGGGAGTTCGACGCCGTGGATCTCGGCGAGCTTCGCGGACGCGAGGCGGGATCGCGCCGGTCGCCGCGCCGGCGTCGGATAGGCGGAGGTCGGGATCCGATCGACCGCCGGCCGCTTGCCGCCGCGTGCCGCCGCCCCGTCGAAGACGGCCTCGGCGAAGTCGGCCCACGATGCGTCCGGCCCCCCCGCCCCCATGTGGAACACCCCCTCGAGGGCGCGGTCGCCGGGACGAGCGAGCAGCGTGCGCACCACCGCGAACACGCCGTCGGCGATGTCGAGCGCCGACGTCGGCGCCCCGATCTGGTCGGCGACGACGGCGAGCCGATCGCGGCTCTCCGCGAGCCGCAGCATCGTCTTGACGAAGTTGGCGCCGAACGGCGAATAGACCCAGGCCAGCCGCAGCACCACCGCCCGCGCGCCCGAACCCAGCACCGCCGTCTCGCCGGCCAGCTTCGAGGCGCCGTAGACCCCGAGCGGGGCGACCGGATCGGTCTCGACCCAGGCCGAGGTCTTGGAGCCGTCGAAGACGTAGTCGGTGGACAGATGCACGATCGGCACGCCGAGTTCGGCGGCGGCCTTCGCCACCGCCGCGGCCCCGGTGGCGTTGATCGCCTGGGCGAGGTCGGGCTCGCTCTCCGCCTTGTCGACGCCGGTGTGGGCGGCGGCGGAAACGATCGCGTCCGGCGCGAGCGCGGCGAACACCGCGGTGACGTCGCCGGGGCAGGCGAGGTCGAGCTCCGGCCGTCCGACCGTGACCACCTCGACGCCGGCGCGCTCGGCGCGCTCCGCCATCGCAGTCGCCACTTGACCGGCCTTGCCCGTGACCGCGATGCGCATCCGGTTCACGCCTCTTTCAGAACGCCGAGCCGTTCGCCGGCGTAGACCCCGTCGCGCAGCGGCCGCCACCAGTCCTCGTTGGCGAGATACCAGGCGACCGTCTTCTCGATGCCGGTCTCGAAAGTTTCCCGCGCCCGCCAGCCCAGCTCGGTCTCGAGCTTGGTCGCGTCGATCGCGTAGCGCGCGTCGTGGCCCGGCCGATCAGTGACGAAGGTGACGAGCTCGGCATGCGGACGCGGCGCCGGCGCCAGACGGTCGAGAATCGCGCAGATCGTCCGCACCACGTCGATGTTGCGCCGCTCGTTGCGGCCACCGACGTTGTAGGTCTCGCCGGTCCGCCCCTCGCTCGCGATCAGATGCAGCGCCCGCACGTGATCCTCGACGTAGAGCCAATCGCGGATGTTGGAGCCGTCGCCGTAGACCGGCAGCGGCTTGCCGTGCAGGGCATTGAGGATGATCAGCGGAATGAGCTTCTCGGGGAAATGGTACGGCCCGTAGTTGTTGGAGCAGTTGGAGACGATCGTCGGCAGCCCGTAGGTGCGGTGCCAAGCGACCGCCAAGTGGTCCGACGCCGCCTTCGAGGCCGAATAGGGCGAGGACGGATCGTAGGGGGTGGTCTCGCGGAACAGGCCCTCCGCCCCGAGCGAGCCGTAGACCTCGTCGGTCGAGACGTGGAGGAAGCGGAACGCCCGCTTCGCCGCGTCGTCGAGACCGTTCCAATGCCGTCGAGCGCTCTCCAGCAGGGTGAAGGTGCCGAGCACGTTGGTCTCGATGAAGTTCTCGGCGCCGTTGATCGAACGGTCGACGTGGCTCTCGGCGGCGAGGTGATAGATCCGCTCCGGCGCGAAACTGGCGAAGACGGCGTCGACGGCGGCGCGGTCGCGGATGTCGCCGCGGACGAAGCTGTGGTTCGCCCGCCCCTCGACCGGCGCGAGATTGGCGAGGTTGCCGGCGTAGGTCAGCTTGTCGAAGGTCAGAACCTCCGCGCCGACCTCGAGCACCAGATGGCGCACCAGCGCCGACCCGATGAAGCCCGCTCCCCCCGTCACGACGATTCGCATGCCTCACCCCTCGCCCCGTCGCCGTCGCGACGACGACCGCCCGCGCTTCACGCGAACACCGTACCCAATTCCCGCAACTTCGGCAGTTTCCGATCCTTCGCCGACATCGCGGCCCCGTCCGCGACGACCGGCCAGTCGACGGCGAGATCCGGATCGTCCCAGGCCACGCCGCGATCGTGCGCCGGGCTATAATAGTCGGTGACGAGATAGGCGAGTTCGCAATTCGCCTCGAGCGTGCCGAAGCCGTGGGCGAAGCCCGCCGGGATCCACAGCTGCCGCCCCTCGGCGCTGGTCAGCTCGACGGCGACGTGGCGGCCGTAGGTCGGCGACGACGCCCGCAGATCGACGGCGACGTCGAGGATGCGGCCCCGCGCGCAGCGCACCAGTTTGCCCTGGGCCCGCGGCTCGATCTGGAAATGCAGGCCGCGCACCGTGCCCTTCGCCGCCGAGAAGGATTGGTTGTGCTGGACGAAGTCGGCGTCGCAGACGTTCGCGCGAAACAGATCCTCCCGGAAGATCTCCGAGAACCAGCCGCGATCGTCGCCGTGGCGACGCGGGGTCACGAGACAAAGGCCGGGAAGCTCGAGGGGTTCGAATTCCATGTCACTCGACTTTCGGTGGATGGACCGAGGCGACGGATCGAAGTGAGACACGCCGGGTCGATCATTGACCCGATTTCCCCTGCGAGCGCAATCCCGAGGATGGTCAGACGCCATATCCTCCCTACGGACAATGTCGAAGCCCCCGCCCCGCCTCTAGGATCCCGAGAGTCCTTCGAGATGCCCGCGCCAGACGGGACGGAGGGACGGGAGGAACGTCCGATGTCGCCATTTTCCCGGGGAGCCGAGCGGCGTCCCGATCCGTTTTCGTCGGCCCCCTCGCGCCGTGCCGTCACCCTCGGACTGGCGTTCCTCGCCGCCTCCGCCGCCGTCCCCGCGATCGCCGCCGAGCGGTTGCGCGTCGGCCTCCTCGCCTTCGGCACCGCCTCCTGGGTGATCGAGACGATGAAGGCGCAGGGCCTCGACGCGGCGAACGGCCTCGACGTCGTGCCGGTCGAACTCGCCTCCTCCGACGCCGCCCGCGTCGCCTTCCAATCCGGTGCCGTCGACGCCGTCGTCTCCGACCTCGTCTTCGCCGCACGGCGGACGGCGGAGGGCCGCCCCACCGTCTTCGCCCCGTTCTCCGCCGCCGAGGGCGCGGTGATGGTGCCGGCCGCCTCGCCGATCGCCTCGCTCGCCGATCTGAAGGGCCGCCGCATCGGCGTCGCCGGCGGCGCCCTCGACAAGAGCTGGTTGCTGTTGCGCGCCGAGGTCGCCCGCCGCCACGGCGTCGACCTCGCCCGCGAGGCCGAGCCGATCTTCGGTGCCCCGCCGCTCCTCGCCCGCCAGCTCGAACGGGGCGACCTCGACGCCGCGCTGCTCTACTGGACGTGGTCGTCGCGGCTGGAGACCAAAGGGTTCCGACCGCTCGCCCGCGTCGGCGACCTCGCTCGCGGCTTCGGCACCGCCGGCGACGTCGCCCTGGTCGGCTGGATCTTCCGCGGCGAGGACGTCGCCGCCGATCCGTCGCGTCATCGTCGCTTCCTCGCCGCCGTCGCCGCGGCCGAGGACCGGATGGCGACCGATCCCGGCCTCTGGGAACGGATCCGGCCGTCGATGCGGGCGGAGACCGAGGCGATCTTCACCGCGTTGCGCCGCGACTTCCTCGCCGGCCGGCCGAAGCGGCCGATCGCCGAGGAGGAGGCCGACGCCCGCATCCTGTGGTCGGCGTTGGCGCGGATCGGCGGCGCCGAGCTGGTCGGTCCGGCGCGCGACCTGCCGAAAGACCTCTACCGGATCGGCCCCGATGGCGGATCGTGACGCCGCCATCGCGTCGGCGGAGAAAGCGGCGAGCGCCGGCCG
>JAAYVT010000165.1 GCA_012517025.1 Phyllobacteriaceae bacterium
CGCGCCGGTCGGACAGCGCCGCGAAGAGCGCGAAGGCACAGCGGCGCAGCACCGGTTTCGCCGGCGCGTCGGCGGCCGATCGCGTCGTCGCGACGACCGGGCCGGCCGAAGAGGAGGCGTCCGCGCCGCCGCGGGTCAGGCAGGCGGACACGCCGAGCAGAACCACCACGCCGATCATCACCGCCGCGAGAAAGCGGCGGGACAGGAGGGACGATCGGCGAAGGGAACGGCGCGGCAACGGATGCGACCTTTTCGGTTCACGGCACGATCGAGGATAGAGGGCCGCGCCGACACGCGCCAATGACGATGGCGTGACGCGAGCGATCTTGCGGAACCGAGCATCGTCTCTCAAAGTATCCGACATGGATGGAATCATCGACGACACCGAAGATCGCCTGGCCGCCCGCATTCGCCGTGAGCGCGAGACGCGGGGGTGGTCGCTGGCCGATCTCGCGGCCCACGCCGACGTCGCCAAGGCGACGGTGGGCAAGATCGAGCGGCGCGCGGCGAGCCCGACGGCGGTGGTGCTGGTGAAGATCGCCGGCGCCTTCGGCCTCACCCTCGCCGAACTGCTGATCCGGGCGGAGGGCGCCGCCGACCGGCTGGTGCGCGCCGCCGATCGGGCGGAATGGCGGGATCCCGACACGGGCTACGTCCGTCGTCAGGTCTTCCGCCATCCCGACCTGCCGATCGAGCTCGCCGAGGTGACGCTGCCGGCCGGGCGCTCGGTGACGCTGCCGGCGGCGTCCTATGCCTTCATCCGGCAGGTCGTGTGGGTCGGCGACGGCGTGCTGACCCTGACCGAGGGCGGCGAGCGGCGCGTGCTCTCGGCCGGCGACGCCTACGGCTTCGGCCCACCGGCCGAGACCACCTTCGCCAACGAGAGCGATCGGCCGTGTCGCTACGTCGTCGCCCTCAGCCGGAGTTTCGGCGCATGACCGCTGGTGCCTCCCCCTCCCCCGAGACCGTCCGCATCGAAGCGCTGGCAGACACGCCGACGATCCGCGCCGCCCTCGCCGATCTGCTGATCGAGACGGTGGCGGCGGGCGGATCGGTGAGCTTCATGCATCCGCTGGCGCGCGCCGACGCCGAGGCGTTCTGGGCGGGATCGCTCGCCGCCGCCGGGCGCGGCGAGCGGGTGGTGTTCGGCGCCTTCGTCGGCGACGAACTGGTCGCGACGTTGACGCTGCTGCTCGCTTGTCCGCCCAACCAGCCGCACCGCGCCGAGCTCGCCAAGATGATGACGCGGGTCTCGAAACGCGGGCGCGGCCACGCCATGGCGCTGTTGCGGCGGGCGGAGGCCGAGGCGACCTCGCGCGGCAAGACGCTGCTGATGCTCGACACGGCGTCGGACGAGGGCGCGGCCGGGCTCTACGAGAAGGCCGGTTTCCTTCTCGGCGGCGAGATCCCCGACTACGCGCTGAAGCCGCACGGCGGGCTGACCGGCACGCTGTTCTATTGGAAGCGGTTGCCGGCGTCGGCCGAGCCGGGGTCGACCAGGAAGGCGTGAAAGGCGGCGGCGGTGCGGCTCGGCGTGCGCTGGGCGTGGCGCAGCAGATGAAAGCCGCGAGTCGCGAGGTCGGGGCCGAGGGCGACGAGGCGCCCATCGGCGACCGCCGGCCCGGCGACCAGCGACGACAGCGCCGCGACGCCGCCCCCGGCGATCACCGCCGCAAGGATCGCCTCGTTGGAGGGAAGCTCCAGCACCACCCGCAGCCGGTCGACGGCGACGCCGCGCCGGACGAGTTCGGCGGCGAGTTCGGAGCGCGTGCCCGACCCGCCCTCGCGCAGCACCCAATCGAGGCTCTCCAGCGCGGCGGCGTCGAGTTCGCCGGGGCCGGCGAGCCGATGGCCGGGGGCGGCGACCAGCCACAGGCGATCGTGATCGACGGTGCGGCGTTTGACCAGCGGCGTGTCGATCTCGCCCTCGACGAGGCCGATCTCGGCCTCGCCGGCCTCCACCGCGCGGGCGACCGACGTCGTGTTGCCGATGCCGAGGCGAAAATCCACCTCGGGGAAACGGGCGCGGAAGGCGACGAGACGGGCGGGCAGCCAATGAGCGGCGATGGTGCGGCTGGCACGCACCGACAGCGGTCCGGCGATGCGTCCCGAGATCTCGGCGAGATGGCGCTCGGCGACCTCGACGCGGGCGAGGACGGCGCGCGCCTCCTCCAGGAACAGCCGGCCGGCGTCGGTCAGGACGACGCGGCGGGCCACCCGGTCGAACAGGCGGACGTCGTGCCGCGCCTCGAGGGCGCGGACGGCGGCACTGACCGTCGACTGGGTGAGGCCGAGGTCGATCGCCGCGCGGGTGACGTGCTCCCGCTCGGCGACGGCGACGAAGATGCGGAGTTGTTCGAGCGTCATGATCCGATCGTGGGTCTCATCCGATCGCGCGCACCAGGAGGAGGGCGAAGGCGGAGACGAAGATCCACGCCGCGGCGCCGAGGATCAAGGGGCGAACGCCTTCCGCCGCCAGACGGCGCACGTCGGTGAGCAGTCCCATGGCGGCGAGCGCGATCGTCAACAACACCGTCGTGGTGGTGGTTGCGACGGTCAGGAACGGACGCGGCCACTGGACGAAGCCGCCGACGGCGACGAGGGCGACGAAGCCGAGCACGAACCACGGGAACGGCACGCGGGCGGCGGTGCCGGTCTCGGCGAGGCGGCGGCGAGCGAGGAGGCCGAGGCCGATCACCACGGGAGCGAGCAGGATGACGCGAGCGAGCTTGGCGATGGTGCCGAATTCGCCGGCGGCCTGCCCGCCCTGGAAGGCGGCGGCGACGACTTGGGCGATCTCGTGGATGCTGGCGCCGGCCCACAGGCCGTAGGCGTGCGGCGTGAGCGTCAGGGCGTGGTCGAGCACCGGGAACAGCACCATCGACAGCGAGCCGAACAGGGTGACGGTCGCCACCGCGTAGGCGACGTCGGCCTCCTCGGCGCGGGTGACGGTGTTGGTGGCGACGACGGCCGAAGCGCCGCAGATCGAGGTGCCGGCGGCGATCAGCTCGGCGAGCTCGCGGCGCACGCCGAGGCGGCGGCCGAGCATCACGGTGAAGGCGAAGGTCGCGACCAGCGTCGTCGCCACCACCGCGAAGCCGCGCGGGCCGACCTCGACGAGCTGGGTCGCCGTCACCTGGAAGCCGAGCAGGACGATGGCGAGCCGCAACAGGCGGCGCATCGCGAAGGCGACGCCTTCGGTGGCGATCGAGGCGAGACCGAGGGTGTTGCGCAGCGCCATGCCGACGGCGATCGCCAGGATCATCGGCGACACCATCGCCACCGAAGGCACGAGGCGCAGCGCGAAGGCGACGGCGGCGACGCCGGCGCACAGCGCCAGCCCCGGCAGTAGACCGGCGAAGCGGCGCAGAGAGGGCTGCGGGAGGGCGGCGGCGAGAGCGGGCGGCATGGACTTTCTCCGAAACGGGAACCGAGGTCCCATCCATGAGAAATTCCACTTATTCGTTCCAACGAATATGTTCGATGGGTTCGTTCGGATATTGCGAACGTGAACCTCGTCGGTGCGGTGCGGGACGACGAAGAGACCGGCGACGGCGATCGCCGGCCCGGCGCGCAACCGACGCGCGGATCGGCGATCGCCTCGCGGATCAGTCCTTGGGCAGCGGCGCCAGGATCTCGTCGAACGAGACGAAGGCCTCGCCGGGCTTCACCGGGCGGTCGGGATCGTGATCCTTCAACACCTTGAACACCCGTTCCTTGAGGGGATTGGAAGTGACGAAGTCCTCGTAGGCGCGCTCCAGGAACGAGTGGCAGCGGGCGGCGATCACCCGGTCCGGCATGTCCTCGAAGTCCTCGGTGGCGAGATACTGGCCCATCCGCTTGAGGATGTGCAGGCGCGCCGGGCCGAGCACCTTGGGGTCGTACTTCACCTTCAACTCGTTGAAGAAGTCCTCGGCGGAGGAACATTTCTTCAGACGGGCGAGAATGTCGGCGACGACGATGGCGTTGCCGATGTCGCAGGAACCTTCGCTCATTTCGCTCTCCTCGGGTGGGCTCGAGAAATCGATCGGGGGTCAGTGGGCGGCTGAGTCCGGCGCCGGGGCGGCGGGCGGCCGGCGCTCGGGGACGAGTTCGAATTCGACGCTCGGCTCGCGCGCGCCGGAGAGACGCGAGAGCCGCATCTCCAGGAAGTCGATGCGATCGACCAGCGCCGAGATCGCCTCGCCGACCGGATCGGGCATCAGGTGATGATCGAGATCGATGCGGCCGGCGACCAGGCGGCGGTGCTCGGCGCCGCGCACGATGCGACCGGGGATGCCGACCACCGTCATCTCCGGCGGCACGTCGTCGATGACGACGGAATTGGCACCGATCCGCGCCCCCGCCCCGACCGTGATCGGTCCCAGGATCTTGGCGCCGGCGCCGACCAGGACGCCGTCCTCGAGGGTGGGATGGCGCTTGCCCGGACGCCAGGAGACGCCACCGAGCGTCACGCCGTGATAGAGGGTCACGTCGTCGCCGATCTCGGCGGTCTCGCCGACCACCACGC
>JAAYVT010000166.1 GCA_012517025.1 Phyllobacteriaceae bacterium
GGAAGCGGGGGATCCGCTCGGCGGCTGGAGCCCGCCGAGGCGCGCGGCGAACGACCTCACGGGCCGGGCTCGGTCGCGAGGGCGGGACGGTCGGCGAGACGTGCGGGGCGGGATCGCCGGTCGAGGGATGGGACGCGGGACGACCGGCGCGAGGCGGGAGCGGCGGTCCATCCACAGGCGGGAGCGGGCGATCGCGACCTCGCTTGACAGGCGGTTTGCGCGAAACTAGATAGTCGCCGGTCGGCTGGGTAGCTCAGATGGTTAGAGCGGAGGATTCATAACCCTCAGGTCGGCGGTTCGATCCCGCCCCCCGCCACCAAAAATTCTATTTCAGATCAGATGCTTGTGAAATCGCTCGTGGGGCTCCTCGGGCGATTTTCGGTCTCGGTCGACGCCCAAGCCGGTGTTCCGTGTCCGTGCAGATGTCCGCGACGCGTCGACGGGTCGATGAACGTGTCGATCTACGGGATGCGATCCGTGCGGCGATGCGAGGTTTCCGCGAGCCATCTCCGTCGAGGGATGCTCCGGCTCGAGGCGTTCTCGAAGATCGACGAGGGCTCGCTCGCGGTGGGTTCGGCGGCCGAGTGGTCGCCCCTGTCCCGCAGCGGAACGCTCGGGTCGTCCGCTCTTCGTCGTCACACCGCCGGCTTTCGGCAGACGACGTGGAAATACTGGATGTGATCGAGCGGCGAGGTCTCGTCGATCGGTCGGCCGTTTTCGTCGAATATCCGCACTTCCGCGTCGAACCCCGCCTGCGACAGTTCCGATCGGATCGCCGCCGGGGTGGTCGCATGGACCATGATGCCGTAATCGTGCGCGAAATGGCGGAGGATGGCGTGGGTTTCGCCGCGATGTTCATGGCGCCGATTGCGTCGAGCCCGGATCATGCCGAGCCCGTACCAAACCAAGCGCGCCGCGATCTTGAACGGATTGGCCGAGAGGATCGTCCGGCGATATCGTCGGTTGCGAAATCCCTCCCACTCGCTGTGGAACGTCGAGAAGACGAACAGTCCGCCCGGCGCCAGCACCCGCGACACCTCGCGCAGAACGTCGAGACGCCCGGCGTGATCGACCGAATCGATGCCGTTGAAGCTGAACATCGCGACGTCGAAGGAGGCGTCGGCGAAGGCGCCGAGATCGCGTGCGTCCATGTTGCGGAAGGTTAGTCCGGGATGGTTCGCCCGTGCCAGATCGACCATCTCCGGCGTGTAGTCGATCCCGACGTAGTCGTCGGCGATTTCGTCGAACAACGCCGTGGTGCGCCCACCGCCGACGCCGATGTCGAGGACTCTCGGTCTCTTCGGCAGCGCCCGGAGGATTTCGAAGACCTCCCGTTCGCCTTCGTCGACGTAGCCGGAGTGGATCCGGTAGTAACGGACGGAGAGTGGGTTCTTCCACGTCCGGCGATTGATGACCTCGATCATGCTCATGGATGCACCCTCGCGGTCCGGTGGACGAATCTGTGTCGAAATGAGACGGTTGTTTCT
Source organism: Phyllobacteriaceae bacterium (assembly GCA_012517025.1). Lineage (GTDB taxonomy): Bacteria > Pseudomonadota > Alphaproteobacteria > Rhizobiales > Ancalomicrobiaceae > Pinisolibacter. The sequence goes on from JAAYVT010000166.1 coordinate 1,488, forward strand.
GATCGTTTCGGAAAAGCAAGAATTGTTCCGGGAAGCGGCCGTTCTTTTCCGGGACGACCGCGCCGCGACGGCGGATTTCCTCTCTCGAGGTCGACTTCCCGGTCCGGATGGGGTGCCAGCGGGCGCGCCGCATGGTAGGGAAGCGCCGCGCCCGCTCCCTCGGGACCTCCTCCGTGCCCATCGGGCCGGGCGGCGGGCTCGGACGGGCGCAGAGAAGACGGCCGCCGCGCGGAACCTGGAGATCGGCATGCTGCGTCACGCCTTGCGAGACACCTTTCGGTTGGTCAGGAACGTGATCGATCGCCTGCGCCACGGCGCCCGCGTCGAACTGGACGGGGAGATCTTCGATCTGCCCGCCTGGATCCCGGCCTCGATCCGGCGCGCCATGCGCGACGGCTCCTACGAGGCGCCGGAACGCCGCTTCGTCGCCGACCATCTGCCGAGCGATCTGCCGGTCGTTGAGCTCGGCGGGTCGATCGGGGTGGTGGGCCGGTTCGTCGGTCGCAAGATCGGCCCCGGGCGGCGCCATCTCGTCGTCGAGGCCAATCCGGCACTGACCCGGACCTGTGCCACCATCGCCAAGGGCGAGGTCGATCGCCCGCTCGAGGTGATCGCGGCGGCGGTCGCCTATTCCGACGTCGGCAAGATCTGGTTCAAGACCAGCTCGGGGCTGCTCGACAGCCGCGTCGTCGCCGCCGGCACGCCCGGGGCGATCGCCGTGCCGACGGTGCGGCTGCGCGATCTGCGCCGGCGGTTGGGCGAGGCGGCGGACTACAGCTTGGTCTGCGACATCGAGGGCGCCGAATACGAGCTGTTCTCGCAGCCCGTCGAGGAGTTCGACGGGTGCCGGGCGGCGATCCTGGAGATGCATCCGGCCGCCTACGAGGCGCGCGGGGGCTCGCTCCAGACGTTCCTCGATCTGGTCGCGGCGAAGGGGTTCGTCCTCGTCGAGCGCAGCGACAACGTCGCCGCCTTCGCGCGTCGCGAGGCCTGAGCTCGTCGAGCGCGATGCCGATGTCATCCGTGGCGGCGCGCGGCGACGGCGGCGGGGGCAGCGAGGAAGACGACGTTCGAGGGCGTGCGCGGCGCAGCGGACGTCGCGGTCTCGGCGATCGCGACGATCCGGGGCGCGGCGGTCGGGCGGCGATGGTCGCGCGGCGGCTCGGCGGGCACGGGGAAGAGGTCGCCGCGGCGATGGGCGTGGACGGCGGCGAGCCCGAACAGAGCGACGGCGAAGGCGAAACAGGCGAAGTCCCACACGGCGGTCGGCCTCTCGAGCGGAATGCTCGCGGTGGAGACTGGCCTTCGGCGCATCTGGATTCGATACGGAAGCGCGGCTTCGGGCATAAGGAAAGCATAACGGACCGACGCCGCGTCGGCGGCGCCGGTAGTATGTCGCACCCGGTTGGAAGGCCGCGTCAGGGCGTCCAGAACAACGTCGCCCAGTCCGCGGCGGCGAGGCCGATCACCCCGATCATCGCGACGTCGGCGAGGCGACGACGGGTCGGGCCGACGGCGTGACGGTGGACCACCGAGCGGGCGAGGACGGCCGACC
>JAAYVT010000167.1 GCA_012517025.1 Phyllobacteriaceae bacterium
ACGTGGTGGTCGCCACCTTCGGCTCCGTCGCGGTGCCGCTCATGGTGCTCTACACCGCGCTCCACTGGTGGCTCCCCGTACGAGATGTCCGCCAGAGGCACACGGCGCTCGCCGCCGGAGCGACATTCCTCCTCGGCCTGGGGCTCAACCAGATCGTTCTGCTCTTCGTGCATCGTCCGCGCCCCTATCTCGCGGGCGTCTCGCATCTGGTGATCCCACCGAGCGCGGATTGGTCGTTCCCCTCCGATCACGCCACCGCGGCGACCGGGATAGCACTCGCCTTCCTGCTGCACGGCTGGCGCGGACGCGGCGGTTGGTTGATGGCGACGGCGCTGTTGGTGTGCGTCGCGCGGGTCTGGGTCGGCACGCACTATGTCGGCGACGTCCTCGGTGGGTTCGTCACGGCGCTGGTGGCGGTGACCTTCGTCAAGGCGGCGTACCGCCCGGGAACTCGTTTCGACACCGCGCTCACCTCGCTGTTCTGAGCGAGCGGCGCTACGATGGCCTCGACCTGAAGGACCGACCCCGATGCGCCTCCTCCTCGCCGAAGACGACGACATGATCGCCCGGGCGCTCGTCACGGCGCTCGGATCGGAAGGTTTCTCGGTCGATCGCGTCGCCTCCGGCGAACTCGCGCTCGAAGCCCTGCGGGGCGGTGGACACGGCGTCGCGCTGCTCGATCTCGGCCTTCCCGAACTCGACGGGTTCGAGGTGCTCGCCAGCGCCCGGCGAGAGAGAATCGAGACCCCGATCATCGTGGTGACGGCGCGCGACGCGCTCGACGCCCGCATCCACGGTCTCGATCTCGGCGCCGACGATTATGTCGTCAAACCCTTCGAGATCTCCGAACTCTCCGCCCGCATCCGCGCCGTGCTGCGGCGGCGGGCCGGCAAGGCGGTGTCGCGGCTCGAGGCCGGCGAAGTCGCCGTCGATCTCGCCACCCACTCCGTCTCCTATCGGGGCACGGAGGCGGTGCTGCCGAACCGCGAGTTCGCGCTCGTCCAGGCGCTGGTCGAGCGGCCGGGCATGATCTTTTCGCGCGACCGGCTCGAAGAGAAGCTCTACGGCTGGGGCGAGGAGGTCGAGAGCAATGCGATCGACGTGCTGATCCACTACGTGCGCAAGAGATTCGACAAGGACGTCATCCGCAACGTCCGCGGCGCCGGTTGGATGATCCCGAGGTGAGCCGATGTCGCTGCGCCGGTCTCTGATCCTCGCCTTCTCTATCGTACTGACCATCGTCGGCGTCCTCTCGGCGATCTACGCCTACGAGAGTTCGCGCAAGGAGGTCCGAGACCTCCTCGACCTGCAACAGCGCCAGATCGCTCATCTCGTCGGCAACGGCGGCGGTTTCGCCGATGGAGCGAACCAGAAGGCCGACCTCGGCAACGAGGACGGATATACGGTCGAGATCCGCTTCGCCGATGGTCGCCCGACCCGAGCCTCACGCCCGGGCGTCGCCTTCCCGGAGACGATCACGCCGGGCTTCTCCGACTTTCGCGACGCCGCCGGCGACTGGCGGCTCTTCACTCTGATTGACGACGGACGGACGGTTCGCGTCGCGCAATTCCTCGCCGAACGCGGTGAACTGGCGACCGACGCCGCGATCACCGCCGCACTTCCCATGCTCGTCGCCATCCCGCTCTCCTGGCTGATCGTCTGGGCTCTGGTTGGGGCGATCGTCGGTCGACTCGAGCCGGTGGTGGCCCAGGTCGAACGACGCGAGGCGGACGATACCGACCCGATCGACCTCGGCCGCGGCCCGACCGAGCTGCGCCCCTTGGTCGACGCGATGAACCGAGCCTTCGCGCGTCAACGCGCCGCCGCCGAGCAACAGAAGCAGTTCCTCTCCGACGCCGCCCACGAGTTGCGCACCCCGCTGACGGCGTTGACCCTGCAGATCGACAATCTCCGGCGCGCCAATGCCGATCGGGCCCTCGATGGGCCGCTCGACGAAGCGAATGCCGGGATCCGGCGCGCTTCGGCCCTGACCTCGCGTCTCCTGCAGCTCGCTCGCCAGGAGGCGCATGCGACGCCGCGTTCGACGACGGAGGTTCGGCTCGACGAC
>JAAYVT010000168.1 GCA_012517025.1 Phyllobacteriaceae bacterium
AGACGTGGCCGATGCGCTTCGACCCGGTCAAATTCTCCTGCCGCTTCACCTCGTTCCGCCACACCGGCGTGTTCCCCGAGCAGGTGGCGCACTGGATCTGGATGCGCGCGGCGATCGAGCGGGCGGTGAAGGCGGGGCGGCGGCCGCGCCTCCTCAATCTCTTCGGCTACACCGGGCTCGCGAGCCTCGTCGCCGCGAGCGCCGGCGCCGAAGTGACGCACGTCGACGCCTCGAAGAAATCGATCGCCTGGGCGCGCGAGAACCAGGGCGAGAGCGAGCTCGATCATCTGCCGATCCGCTGGATCTGCGACGACGCGATGAAGTTCGTTCAGCGCGACGTCCGGCGCGGCGCCCGCTACGACGCCATCCTGCTCGATCCGCCGAAATACGGGCGCGGCACCAACGGCGAGGTGTGGCAGCTGTTCGAGCATCTCCCGGAGATGCTGCGCGCGGTGCGCACCCTTCTCTCCGACGATCCGATCGGCCTGATCCTCACCGTCTACGCCATGCGCGCCTCCTACGCCTCGTTCCACGAACTGACGGCGGAGGCGTTTTCCGGACGCGGCGGCCATCTCGCCTCGGGCGAACTGTTCATTCGCGAGGCGGAGGCGGCGGGCTGCACCGTGCGCCGTCGCCTCGCCACGTCGTTGTGGGTTCGTTGGACCCCGGAGGCCTCGTCATGATCCACCGTGATCCGCCGCGCGACGCCGCGCGCGATCTCTATCGTCGATCGGGGGGGCGCAAGCCCGGCGGTCCGACGCCGCCGCGCGGCGAGGAGGCCGGCACCGTCAAGGCGATCACCAGCCTCGCCAATCCGGTGGTCAAGGAGCTGCGCGGCCTGCATCTGAAGAAGGAACGCGCCGAGAGCGGGCTGTTCCTCGCCGAGGGGCTGAAGCTCGTCACCGACGCGCTGGAGGAAGGCTGGCCGATCCGCACCCTGGTGCACGCCGGCCGGGTCAAGGACCAGCCGCTGGTGCGCCGGGCGGTCGACACCGCGAAGGCACGCGGCGCGCTCGTGCTCGAGACCTCCGACGAGGTGTTGACCAAGATCTGCCGGCGCGACAATCCGCAGATGGTGGTCGCCGCCTTCGCGCAGAAGATCGGCCGGCTCGCCGATCTCATGCGGCCCGAGGGCGTGTGGGTGGCGCTCGAGGGGATCAAGGATCCCGGCAACCTCGGCACCATCGTCCGCACCGTCGATTCGGTCGGGGCGAAGGGCGTGATCCTGCTCGGCGACTGCACCGATCCGTTCGCGCTGGAGGCGGTCAGGGCGACCATGGGCTCGCTCTTCCACGTGCCGCTCTTCGCCGCGAGCCTCGAGGAGTTCGTCGCCTGGAAGGCGAAAACCGGCATCCGCTGCTGGGGCACGCACCTCAAGGGCGCGGTCGACTACCGCACGGTCGATTGGCCGGAGACCTGCGTGCTGATGATGGGCAACGAGCAGTCCGGCCTGCCCGAGGCCCACGTCGCGGCCTGCGACGGCATCGTCAAGATCCCGATGGCGGGGCGGGCCGACAGCCTCAACCTCGCGGTCGCCACCGCCGTCACGCTCTACGAGATCCGCCGCGCCCGCCTCGCGCTCTGACCGGCGCGCGCGGTCGCCGCGCCGCGGCATGCGCCGCCGCGGGCTCCGAAATCCGCCCTCCGGCGGCGATCGGCCGGCGACTTGCGCGGGATCGGCAACGGTGGTCTGCTGCATCGAATCTCCCGCGCGCGCGAAGGCGGCGCGCGGGCCCTGCCCCGAGAGGACCCCAATGGCGGCCCGAAAGATCCTCATCTGCGACGACGACTCCGATCTGCGCGAGGCGCTCGTCGAACAACTGTCGCTCTACGAAGAATTCGAGACCATCGACGTCGACGGCGCCACCAAGGCGATCGGGATCGCCCGCGTCGAGCCGATCGACCTCCTGATCATGGACGTCGGCCTGCCGGAGATGGACGGCCGCGAGGCGGTGAAGCTGCTGCGCAAGGGCGGCTTCAAGGCGCCGATCATCATGCTGACCGGGCACGACACCGAGAGCGACACGATTCTCGGCCTGGAAGCCGGCGCCAACGACTACGTCTCCAAGCCGTTCAAGTTCGCGGTGCTGCTCGCCCGCATCCGCGCCCATCTGCGCCAGCACGAGCAGACCGAGGACGCGGTGTTCGCGATCGGCCGCTACACCTTCCGCCCCTCCGCCAAGCTGCTGGTCGACGAGAAGGGCTCGAAGGTGCGGCTGACCGAGAAGGAGACCGCCATCCTCAAGTACCTCTACCGCGCCGGCGACAAGGCGGTGTCGCGCGAGGTGCTGCTGCACGAGGTGTGGGGCTACAACTCGGGCGTCACCACCCACACGCTGGAGACCCACATCTACCGGCTGCGTCAGAAGATCGAGCGCGACCCCTCGAACGCCGAATTGCTGGTGACCGAGGCGGGCGGCTACAAGCTCGTTCCCTGACCGTCGCACGGAGGCTCACCCGCCCGTCATGGCTCTCGACCGCGATCTCGACCTGCTCTCCGCCGCGCCCTTCTTCGAGGGGCTGTCGGCGGAGGCACTGAAGCTCCTGGCCTTCAGCGCCGATCCGCGCGACTTCGCCGACGGCGAACGCGTGTTCTCGGCCGGCGAGACGGCGGAGGGCGGGATGGTGGTGATCGAGGGGCGGATCGACCTCGTCGACGAGCACGCCCAGCCACCCAAGGTGGTCGAGCGGCTCGGTCCCGGCAGCCTGATCGGCGAACTGGCGCTGATCGTCGACACCCGCCGGCCGGTGTCGGCGCGGGCGGTCGGCCGCGCCCGGGTGCTGTCGATCCGACGCGCCCTGTTCCGCCGCATGCTCGAGGGCTACCCCGACATCGCGGCGCTGTTGGAACAGCGGCTCGCCGAGCGGCTCACCCGGCTCGCGCCGCAGATCCGCCGGATCGGCGAGACGCTGGGATCGCTCGACGAGTCGTGACCCGCCGAGCGTCCCGTTTCATTCCCGTCAGGCCGACAGCGCCTTTTCCAGCACCCGGTTCAGGCGCCGGCTCCAGTCGGCCGGATCGGTCGGCGTGTCGCCGTCGGCGATGCGGGCCTGACCGATCAGCAGATGGGCGGCGTCCTCGACCAGGGCGGCGTCGGAGCCCAGACGAGCGGCGATCGCCTTGACCAGAGCGTGATGCGGATTGATCTCCAGCACCGGCTTGGCGAAGGGGGTCGCGCCCTGATGGCGGGCCATGATCTTCTCGAACTGCTTGTCGGGCCCGAATTCCGGGGCGACCAGACAGGCCGGGCTCGACGCCAGACGCGCCGACGAGCGCACGTCGGAGACCTCCTCGCCGAGCACCCGCTTCAGTTCCGCGATCAGATCGACGGCGGCGCTGGCCTCGGCTTCCGAGGGTTTCTCGGCGTCGTCGCCGGCCGGGATGGCGTCGAGATCGGCCGCTCCCTGCGTCACCGACTGGAACGGTTTGCCGTCGAAGCCGAGCGCGGTGCGCACCCAGAAGGCGTCGACCGGATCGGTCAGCAGCAGCACCTCGACGCCGCGGGCACGGAAGCCCTCGAGATGCGGCCTCGCCTCGGCGCGGGCGAGATCGTCGGCCAAGATGTAGTAGATCTTGGTCTGGTTCTCCTTCAGCGCGCCGACGTAGTCCTTCAGCGAGCGAGTGCCCTCGCCGCTCGCCGTGGTCTTGAAGCGCGAGATCGCGAAGAGCTCGTCGCGGCGATCGGCGTCCTCGTAGAGACCTTCCTTGAGCACCGGGCCGAAGGCGTCCCAGATCTTTCCGAAGGCGTCGGCGTCGTTCTCGGCGGTCTTGGCGAGTTCGGAGAGCAGACGGGTGGTGACGTTCTTGCGGATCGCCTCCAGCACCGGATTGTGCTGCAGCATCTCGCGCGACAGGTTGAGCGGCAGGTCCTCGCTGTCGACGACGCCGCGGGCGAAGCGCAGCCAGTGCGGCAACAGATCGACGTCGTCGGCGATGAAGACGCGGCGGACGTAGAGCTTCAGATGGCCCTTGCGCGCCGGATCGAACAGGTCGAACGGCTTCATCGAGGGGACGAACAGCAGCACCGAATATTCGTGCCGGCCCTCGGCACGATAATGGAGCGTCAGCGCCGGCTCGTCCCACTGGCCGGAGACGTTGCCGTAGAACTCCTTGTAGGCCTCGGGCGTGATCTCCGACTTGGGCTTCGCCCACAAGGCCGATCCGTCGGAGAGGTTTTCCGCCTCCTTGCCCGGCTCGACGAAGCGGACCGGCACGGGGACGTGCGCCGAATAGGTCTCGACGATGCGCTCGACGGTCGCCTTCTCGGCGTAGGCCCGGCTCTCCTCGTTGAGCTCGAGCCGGATCACCGTGCCGCGCGCCGGGGCGTCGGCGACGTCGGCCGGGGTCACCTCGTAGCCGTCGATGCCGTTGGAGATCCAGGTCCAGGCCTGATCGGTGCCGGCGCGGCGCGAGGTCACCACCACGCGGGTCGCCACCATGAAGGCGGAATAGAAGCCGACGCCGAACTGACCGATCAGATTGGACGACTTCGACTGGCCCTCGCCGACCGCCTCCAGGAAGGCCTTGGTGCCGGACTTGGCGATGGTGCCGAGGTTCTCGACCAGCTCGTCGCGGGTCATGCCGATGCCGTTGTCGGCGACGGTCAGGGTGTGGGCCTCGGGGTCGACCGCGACGGTGATGGCGAGATCACCGTCCTCGCCGACCAGACTCGGGGTCTCGAGCGCCAGATAGCGCAGTTTCTCGCAGGCGTCGGCCGCGTTGGAGACCAACTCGCGCAGGAAGATGTCTCGGTTGGAATAGACCGAATGCACCATCAGGTGGAGCAGGCGGGAGACCTCGGCCTGGAAGGCGTGGGTCTCCTTCGGATGGTCGATCGTGTCCGTCATCGTCGGGTCCGTCGAAGGCTTCGTCGTTTTCGGGAAAGAGCACCGGCCGCGTGCCGGCGCCGTCGCGATCGGATATCGGCGAAGCGGCGACGTCTTTCAAGAGGGCCGACCGGACGACGTCATCGCCGAGGCGACACTCTCCCGCCGGCGAGACCCCCGCCACGGCGATCGAGGCGAGGCCATGCGCAAAGGCAAATATGACGTAACGTCAACGGGTTCGTGGAATCGGTCCCGTTCTGGTCAACCTCTTCTTAAGACCGTCACCGCAAGATGTGCCGGAAGGTGGACCTCGACGGGAGGACGAAACCGGCGCGACCGCGACGCGGATCGCCGACGCGCCGATCCGATCTCGTTCCCGTCGAGACCTTCGCGAACGAACGCGTGAGTGCGATGGGCGAGGGTGGGATCGAAGCGGCGGGTCGAGAGATCGGTGAGGCCGAGGCGGCCGCCCGGAAGCATCGCCTGCGCACGCGCATGACCATCGTCATGACGCTGTCCACCGCCGTTCTCCTCGCCAGCGGCTGGATCGGCCTGCACTACGTCGACGCCGTCGGCGCGACGCTGCGACGGTCGATCGACGTCACCGCGCCGCTGCTCTCCGACGTGCTCGAGATCACCCAGGCCAGCCGCCGCGCGCGGACCTCGGTGCGGGCCGCCGCCGAGGAATGCACCGGCATCGAGGCGGCCCGGCACGAACTCGAGAGCTTCGACCTCACCGCCACCCAAGTGGCTGCCGATCTCCGCCTTCGAGCCGAGGCGGTCGGCGCCGGTCCGGACGTCGAGCGCATCGCCGGGGTGGAGAAGCGGTTCGTCGAGGGCGGACACGCCATTCTCGACGCCTGCGCCCGTCACGCTCTGCTGACCGGACGGCTGGAAGCGGCGGGCGACGCCGCCAAGGGCGACCTGCGCGACGCCTTCGCCATTCTGACGAAGCTCGACCCGGCCGCCTCGACGGCGGCCGGCGAAGTGCCCGCCGAAGCGCCGACGCCGGTGATGTCGGAACACGGCGTGGCCCACCTGCGCTCCGACCTCTCCGGTTTCATCGCCTCGATCGACGTCGTCGGTTCGCTCGGTTCCGAGGCGGCGCTCACCGCCTTCACCGATCGACGCGCCGAGAAGCTGCGCGACATCGACGCCGAGCTGGCGCTGATGCGCCCGGTGCTGCTGGTGAGCGGGCGGGCCGACGATCACGACCGGCTGGTCGACCTGTTCGCCGATCTCTCCGATCGGGTGCTCGGCGAACGCGGCTTGGTGGCGACGCAACGCGCCCTCGTCGACGCCCACCAGATCCTGGTGGGGCGGCGGCTCGACCTCTGCATCATCGACGACGACTATTTCCGCGCCGTGCGGATGCTGGAGACCAAGGCGCGACGGCTCGACGAGACGACGCGCCGCGAGGTGGTGGAAAGCACGCGCGAGGCCTACGCGATGGTCGCGACGACCTCGGCGGTGTTGCTGGCGCTGGTGCTGGCCCTGGCCGGCGACGTGTCGAGACGGATCACCGGCCCGATCGAACGGATCACCGACCACGTCCGCCGTCTGCGCAGCCTCGAGGATCTCGACCGGCCGCTCGACGCCTCGTTGCTCGCGCGCAAGGACGAGATCGGCATCCTGGCGCGCAGCTTCGCCCATCTGACCGCCGAGCTCGGGGACGCCCGTCGCCGGCTGGAGGCGGATTCGGAGGAGCGGCTGCGGCGTCAATACGACCGCCTGCAGACGGCGATCGCGACGATGCCGCAGGGCTTCTTCCTGGTCGACGCCGAAGAACGGTTCGTGGTGTGGAACGACAGTTTCCTGCACATGTACGGTTTTCGTCCCGGCGAGATCTCGGTCGGAATGACGGTGGAGACGGCGTTGGCCACCCGGCGTGCCGACGGGGCGAGGTCGATCGAGCCGAGGGAGCCGTTGTTCCGCCGGGCGATCGCCGAAGGCCGGCCGTTGCAGCGGGTCGACGACTACGCCGACGGGCGCACCGTGGTGATCACCGCCTCGCCGACCGCCGACGGCGGCGCCGTGATCACCCACGAGGACATCACCGCCCGACGCCGGGTCGAGGCGAAGATGGAGCAGCTCGCCCTCTACGACGGCGCCACCGGTCTCGCAAACCGGGCGTTCTTCCGCGAGCGTCTCGACCAGTCGCTGACGGATCGCGAAGGCGCGGCGCAGGTGGCGCTGCTCCACGTCGACCTCGATCACTTCAAGACGGTCAACGACGGTCTCGGCCATTCGGTCGGCGATCGGCTGCTCGCCCAGGTCGCCAAGCGGATCGTTTCGTGCTGCGGCGAGTGGGAGACGGTCGGCCGGATCGGCGGCGACGAATTCGCGGTGGCGCAGACCCGTCTCGATCAACCGATGGCGGCCAGCGATCTCGCCCGGCGGATCGGCGAGGCGATCGCCGAACCGTTCGAGATCGACGGCGTGCGGATCGTGATCTCCGCCTGCATCGGCATCGCGGTGTGCCCCGACGACGCCGACGAGAGCGAGCCGCTGCTGGCGCACGCCGATCTGGCGCTGCATCGGGCGAAGTCGGAGGGGCGCGGCGTCGCCCGCTTCTTCGAACCGGCGATGGACGCGGGCCTGAAGTCGCGCCGCGAACTCGAAGTCGATCTGCGCGTCGCGCTGGAGAAGGATCAGTTCGAGCTCTTCTATCAGCCGGTAGTGGGGGCGACGAGCGGCCGGACGGAAGGGTTCGAGGCGCTGATCCGCTGGCGGCACCCGAACCGCGGTCTGGTCTCGCCGCTCGACTTCATCCCGCTCGCCGAGGACATCGGCCTGATCGGCGAGATCGGCGCCTGGGTGTTGCGCGAGGCGACCCGGGCGGCGGCCGGCTGGCCCGCCCGGTTGCGGGTGGCGGTGAACATCTCGCCGGTGCAGATCCGCACCCGGATGCTGCCGCTCGACGTGCTGGCGGCGCTCGGCCGCTCGGGGCTCGAGCCGGATCGGCTGGAGCTCGAGATCACCGAGGGTATTCTCCTCGTCGACACCGAGGCGACCTTGGAAACCCTCGCCCATCTGCGCGACTTCGGCGTGCGCATCGCGATGGACGACTTCGGCACCGGCTATTCGAGTCTCGGCTATCTGCGCCGTTTCGCCTTCGACAAGGTCAAGATCGACCAATCGTTCGTGCGCGATCTCGGCGAGACCTCGGACGCGGAAGCGATCGTGCGGGCGGTGACCGGTCTGTGCTCGAGCCTCGGCATCACCACCACCGCGGAGGGCGTGGAGACCGAGGTTCAGCGCGACCGATTGCGGCAGGAGGGTTGCGATCAGTTCCAGGGCTGGCTGTTCGGGCGGCCGATGCCGGAGGGCGAGGTCGCGGCGCACCTGGCGCAGGAGGCGGCGGAAGCGACGATCGGGCCGGTTTCGCCGAAGCGTCGGACGGTCGGTTCGGCGGTGTGACGGGCGCTTGCAAGCCGGCGCGCCATCGCATATGAAGTGCCCGCTCTCCTCGGAGAGTTGGAGAGGTGGCCGAGTGGTTGAAGGCGCACGCCTGGAAAGTGTGTATACGTGAAAGCGTATCAAGGGTTCGAATCCCTTTCTCTCCGCCAGAACTATTTTATTTTATTGATGAATTTCAATTTATAACGGTCACGCCGGATAGCGTGGGACTTTCAAAGGTTTGTCGCCCCCACCATCTGGCCCCGTGACCACGAGACCCATTCGGTACCGGAATCGTCGCCCGACCCGGCCGAATATCTCTTGAGGCTGGTTTGGTGGTACCCTTTGCAAATGGCAGTTCCTGCCGAGGTTTTCGCTGCGCGCAGCGGATTCTGATGCTGCCCCCCTTCGGGGTCGGCCAGAGGAACGAGAAGCCCCGCCCGAGTCGGCGGGGTTCGTGTTTCGATGATCGAGTGGCGTCGGAGCGCGGATCACGCGAACCCGAGTTCGCGTTGCTGCTCCGACCAGTCCTTCGCCAGGTCGGCGGTGATCGACACCCGCTTGGCCGAGAGGTCTATCGGCTGGCGGCCGTCGAGGATCGCCGCGGTGATGTCGGGAGCCAGGAAGCCGAGGCGGACGATGCGGGAGAAGTAGGGTCGAGTGACGCCGGTCTCCTCGGCGAGTTCAACGATCGACTTGCCGTCGCCGCGCAGGAGCAGGTCGCGGAAGCGGTGGGCGCGGGCGAGGAGCCGCAGCAGGCTGCGGTCGGATTTGCGGTCGTCGCGATTTCGAGGCGCTTCGACCAGATGCCGCATTTCCATCCCCACCCGCTTCAGCATCGCCGGGACCGAGAGCGTGATGAACTCGCCCTCCGCTTCGTCGAGCGCTCGGCGGCCGGATATGCGATCGGGCATGGCGATGCGGTCGGCTCGGCAGCGCGCCAGGGCGAATACCGCATCGGCACCGATGGTGATGTCGACGGTCTGCGCAGTCACCACGATCGCCACCACCAGCCGATGAACGATGGTGACCTTCTCGGCCGGAGCGCGGTCCGACCAAATCTCGGCAAGTTCTGCGGCGCGAGCGACGAGCCGTTGCCGCTCGTCGATGTCCCGTGCTCGTGGCGCGACGATCGCATCGATCGCTGCGGCGTCGCTGAGGAATTCGGTGAGGCGGCCTTCGACGATGCGCTCCAGGTCCGTTGGCCGGGATCCGACGGGCGGAGGTCCGGCGGCGTCTCCGCTCACCCTCGCGATCCTCGGCCGATAGCTTCCTCCCGGCGATCAGATCGTGGCTGACGTAATAGCGGTAACGCCGGCCCGTCTTGTTGGCGTGCATCGGCGTCAATGGGATGCCGTCTTGGTCCCGAACGAGTCCGGCGAGCAGGCTGGGTGAGGCAGCGTCGGAGCGAACAGCCCGTTCCACCAGGTTCTCGGCGAGCACCGCCTGCACCCGGTCCCAGAGATCTTGGTCGACGATCGCCTCGTGCTCACCGGGATGGATGGTACCCTTGTGGTCGATTTCGCCGCGATAGAGCCGGTTCTGGAGCAGATGATAGAGCGCGCCTCGACCGAGCGTTCCCCCGCCGGTGGCGTTGCCGGCGGCCGAGACGTGGCGCTTGGCGGTGATCCCTACGGCGGCCAGTTCGTCGCGCAGGTCGAGGACGGAGCCGAGTTCGGCGTAGCGGGTGAAGATGTGGCGGACGGTCTCGGCCTCCGCCTCGACGATCTCGAGCTTCCGCTCCCGAACCTCGTAGCCGAGCGGCGGTCGTCCTCCCATCCACATGCCCTTCGCCTTCGAGGCGGCGATCTTGTCGCGGATGCGCTCGCCGGTGACCTCGCGCTCGAACTGCGCGAAGGACAACAGCATGTTGAGGGTCAATCGCCCCATCGAGGTGGTGGTGTTGAACGACTGGGTCACCGACACGAAGGAGACGGAGGCCGCATCGAACACCTCGACGATCTTGGCGAAGTCGCCGAGCGAGCGGGTGAGGCGATCGACCTTGTAGACGACGACCGTGTCGACGAGCCCGGCCGCCACGTCGGCGAGGAGGCGCTGTAAGGTCGGTCGATCCATCGTCCCACCGGAAATGCCGCCGTCGTCGTACATCTGCGGCAGGACGATCCACCCCTCCGACTTCTGGCTGGCGACATAGGCCTCGCAGGCCTCGCGCTGCGCATCGAGCGAGTTGAAGCTCTGCTCGAGACCCTCTTCCGAGGACTTGCGGGTATAGACGGCGCAGCGGACGACAGCGGCCTTCGCCGTCGATGTCGCGTTCGGCGTCTTGGTCGGCTTACGCATCGTCGA
>JAAYVT010000016.1 GCA_012517025.1 Phyllobacteriaceae bacterium
TGCAGGACACCGGCGGCTTCCAGACCAACAAGCAGGTCAACAAGGTCCTCGACACGCTGACCTCGGCGCTCACCGATCTGCGGACGCAGTCTTCGACCTTCGGTTCGAACCTGTCGATGGTGCAAGCCCGTCAGGACTTCACCAACAACATGGTGACGACACTGACGACCGGCTCCGACAGTCTCGTGGCGGCCGACACAAACGCCGAATCGGCGAACCTGCTCGCCCTGCAGACCCGCCAGAGCCTGTCGACCAAGGCCCTGTCGCTCGCCAACCAGGCCGACCAGAGCGTGCTGTCGCTGTTCTGATCGAAGGTTCGCGCGAAGAAACAGAGGCGGCGGAGCGAGAGGCTCCGCCGCCTCTTCTCTTTTTCCGCCACCGCCGCCCGGCTTCGGACCGAGCCCGCCGTCAGGCCTTCAGCGCGCGCAGATACCAAGGATCGTCGCGCCCGCGCGAGCGTTTCTGCACACCGCGCACCCGCAGCGCCGGATCGCTCTTCAGCGCGATCAGCGCATGCCCCTGATAGCGCGCGACCCCCTGATGGACGATCGCCTCGTCGACCACCGCCCAGATCTCGCCGCCGATCTGCCGCCAGCGATGACAGAAGGCGATGTCCTCGCCGACCAGATAGCCGTCCTCGTTGACGAAGGTGTCGAAGCAGCGCAGCAGTCCGCCGGCGGCGAGCCCGCGCTCGCGCACCTCCTCCGCCGGCTCCTCCACCCAGAGTTTGGGCAGGCTGTCGCGCAGCGCCAGCAGCGCCTCCCGCGACACCAGCATGACGCCGGTGCCGACCAGCCCGAACTGCACCATCCCACCGACCACCTCGATGAGATGGCGGCCGTCCTCGAACACCTTCTCCATCACCGCTTCGGCGCACACGTAGCTCGACGCGATCAACCGCGCCTGCATGGTCGGCACGTCCGGGTCGGCGAGCGTCTCGCCGAGCTCCTTCCAATGGGTCTGCTTCTCCGGATAGACGCAGGCGACGAACGGCCGCCCCGACTGCAGCATCTTGGCGACCAGCGACGGCGAGAACGCCATGTCGGCGTCGACGAACAGGAGATGGGTGTAGCTCGGATCGTCGAGAACCAGGCTCGCCAGAATGTTGCGCGCCATCGACAGCACCGGGATGTTCACCACCTTCTGCTCGAAGACGATGCCCGGTGCCGCCCGCGCGAAGGCGGAAACCATGCCGGCGACCGATTCGTGATAGCCGCGATGCACCATGTCGCCGTAGGCCGGTGTCGCGATCAGGATCTTCGGCGCCATCCTCGCCCCTCCCCTCCGACGGCCGCGCCGCTCAGGCCTCGGCCTGCGAGGACGAAATCCGGATCACCCGCGTGTCGCCGGCGGTCGCCTGGAGATGGGTCAGATAGTGGCCGACGTAGTTCTGCGCGCCGATGCGGATGATCGCCTCGTCGACGCACGACCAGATCTCGCCGCCGCACCCCTTCACCCAACGGTCGGAAAAGGCGATGTCGGAGCCGGTGTGCGAGCCGTCCTCGCCCGGCACCATGTCGAAGCACTGGATGTAGCCGCAGCCCTCGCCGAGACCCATCTTGCGCAGCCATTCCTTCGGGTCCGGGATCCACATCTCCGGCATCTTCGCCCGGATCGTCTCGAAGACCTCGCGCGCGATCAGCAGGAGCCCGGTGCCCGCCCGGGTGACGCGGACGAAGCCGTCGACCACCTCGATCTCCGTCTTGCCGTCCTTGCCCTTCCGCCCGACGATCGCGTCGCCGTCGTAGACGTAGCGCACCGACTGCAACTGCCCCTGCAACGTGTTGGTCGAGCGCTGCATCGCCGTGCGGAAAGCTTCGAAGTCGGCGCCCTTGTCGGGATAGATCGCGCCGACCACCGGCTTGCCGAAGGCGAGCATCTTGGCGACGAGTTCCGGCGAGAAACTCATGTCGGGGTCGACGAAGAGCAGGTGGGTGGCGTCGCTCTCGGCCAGGAACAACGACGCGAGCACGTTGCGCGCCA
>JAAYVT010000169.1 GCA_012517025.1 Phyllobacteriaceae bacterium
CTCGGAGGTGACGTCGGTCTTGCGGAAGATCGCGGCGGCGCCGAGTTCGGCGGCGACCGCCTCGCCGGCGGTCGCATTGACGTCGACGATCACCACCCGGCCGCCCTCGGCGACGAGGCGGCGGGCGACCGCCGCGCCGAGGCCGGAGCCGGCCCCGGTGACGACGAAGACACGGTTCGAAATCTGCATCGGAAGAGTCCTTTCCCGGCCGCGCCCCCTAGGTGCGCGCGTCCGCCAGTGTTCGACGCCCGAGCTTCGCGGGCCTGCGGTTCATTCGGTCGTCGTCCCCGGCCGGAGCCCCCTCGGGGCGGAGGGGAAGGGGATCCATCGGCGTCTCGACGCGTCGTCGGGCCGATGGGTTCCCTTCCCGCACCCTTCGGGCGCGCCGGGAACGACGGGGGTCACGAGCGTGGGGTGACCGCCGTCAGGCGACGGCGGGCTTGTCCATGGCGCGCAGCACGAAGCGCTGCAGCTTGCCGCTCGGCGTCTTCGGCAGTTGCTCCATGAACTGGATCTCGCGCGGATAGGCGTGCGCCGAGAGGCGCCGGCGGACGTGCAGGCGCAGCTCCTCGGCGAGGTCCTCGGTCGCCTCCGTCCCCGCCTTCAGCACCACGAAGGCCTTGACGATCTCGGTGCGCTCCGGATCGGGCTTGCCGACCACCGCCGCCTCGACCACCGCCGGATGCTCGATCAGCGCGCTCTCGACGTCGAACGGGCCGATGCGATAGCCCGACGAGGTGATGACGTCGTCGTTGCGGCCGACGAAAGAGACGTGGCCGCTCGGCTCGACCTCGGCGACGTCGCCGGTGCGGTAGTACTTCGGCCCGAGCGACGGGGTGTCCTGATTGAGATAGCCGCCGAACCAGAACAGCGGCGAGGCGGTCACGTCGACGGCGAGTTCGCCCGGCTCGTTCGCCCCGACCTCGACGCCCGAGCCGTCGATCACCACCACCCGGAACCCCGGCATCGAGAAGCCGGCCGAGCCGGTGCGGACGTCGTGGGCGAGGCCGTGGTGGTTGTTGACCACCATGCCGAGCTCGGTCTGGCCGTAGTGATCGTGGATCGGCGCGCCGAGATGGGCGTCGAACCAGCGGATCACCTCCGGATTGAGCGGCTCGCCGGCGCTGGAGACGACGCGCAGCCGGCCCTTCACCGTTTCCGCCGCCTCTTCGCCGGCGGCGATCAGCAGGCGGAAGGCGGTCGGCGAGCCGGCGAGATTGGTGATGCCGAGCTCGCGGATCAGCCGATAGGTGCTCTCGGCGGTGAAGCCGCCTTCGTAGAAGGTGGTGGCATGGCCGAGCATCAACGGCCCGGTCACCGCGTAATAGAGGCCGTAGGCCCAGCCCGGATCGGCGATGTTCCAGAATCGATCCTCGGGGCGCAGGTCGACCGCTCGCTCCATGTAGACGCGGAAGGCGAGCAGCGCCCGGATCGGCACCGGCACGCCCTTGGGCAGACCCGTCGTGCCCGAGGTCGACATCATCAGGAAGAAATCGTCGCCCTTGCGCATCACCGGCGCGAAGTCGGGGCTCGCCGCGGCGAGCGCGGCGGCGAAGTCGACGTCGCCGGCCGGCACGCTCTCGCCCCGCTCGGGACGCGCCACGGTGAGGACGGTCGGGCGCATCGCCAGATCGTCGAGCTTGCCCCGATTGGCCGGATCGGTGACGACCGTGGTGGCGCCGGAGGTCTTCAGCCGATGCTCGATCGCCTTGGGGCCGAAGGCGGTGAACAGCGGTTGATAGACCGCGCCGGCCCGCCAGGTGCCGAGAATAGTGATCAGCAGTTCCGGCGTGCGCGGCAAGAGGCCGGCGACGACGTCGCCCGGCTTCACCCCGAGCCCGGTGATCGCGTTCGCGAAACGGGCCGCCTTCTCGGCGAGATCGGCGAAGGAGAGGGTGACGCGCTCGCCGCGCACCCCTTCCCACACCAGCGCGGTCGCGCCCGATGCGACGTGGGCGTCGCAGCACTCGACGCAGACGTTGATGCCGGTCGCGAGGTCTCCGGTGAGCGTCGCGGCGACGTCCTCGGGGCGGAAGGAGGCGTAGTGATCGGCGTAGTCGGGGCGCGACGAGGCGGTCTCCGGGCGTCTCTCGACGACGGTCATGGCGGTTCCTCCGAGCGGGCGTTCGTTGGTTCTTGCGGCGCGGTGCCGTTTTCGCAATCGATTGAAACGCGTTCGCACATGGCCGTCGATGACCGAAGGCGTGGAATTTCGTCGGCGATTTTGCCATGTTGGGCGGGAAACGAGGGGAGGGCGGTGATGGCGGAGACGGGAGCGGAACGGCGGATGATCCGCCCGAGCTTCGTCGAGGAGGGGCTCGAATGCCTGAGGCGGCGCGGTCTGCCGACGGCGCCGGTGCTCGCCGCCGCCGGTCTGCCGGCCGAGGTGACGGAACCCGTCTCGGCGGAGGCCTACGGCCGGATGTGGCTGGCGCTCGCCGAGACGATGGACGACGAGTTCTTCGGTCTCGGCGGCCGGGCGATGCGGCCGGGCAGCTTCGTCTTGCTCTGCCACGCGCTGATGGGCTCGGCCACCCTCGAACGGGCGCTCCGGCGGGCGCTGCGCTTCCTCGCCGTGCTGATCGACGACCCGAACATGATTCGATACCATTTCGACAAGGCGGTTTATCTGGCGCGACATGGGCGGCAGGGGCCGGTTTGGATCGACATTCCGCTCGACGTTCAGGCGGCGGAGTTGGACGAGTC
>JAAYVT010000170.1 GCA_012517025.1 Phyllobacteriaceae bacterium
CACGACTCCCCTCCCCCGGCGAGACGGAGGCGATCTTGTCGCGGGGCCTGCGAACAGGCAAGGACGTCGCTACCGTCGGAGACGATCCCCGAGCCGGCTCGGCGAACCGGTCACCGCGCGGCGGCGACGCGGCGAACCGGGATGCCGCCACCGATCCGGCGCAGACGCTCGAGGAGCGCGAGCCCTTCCGCCCATCGCCCGAGGCCGCTCTCGGCGTTGGCGTGACCGGCGCGACCGAGGTCGACCAGCGCCGCCTCCCACATGTCGGCGAGCACCGCGGCGCGGGCGTATTTCATCCACGGATCGTCGCGGCTCGCCACCAGGATCGCCGGCCGTTCGAGCGGAGCCGTCGGCAGCGGCGCGAACCCGGCTATGCCCGGATACCGCCGGGCATGGCGATCGACGTCGGCGGGGGCGACGAGCAGCACACCGGCGATCGGCAGGTCGGGACGGCGCGTCACCAAATGCACCGCGAGCACGGCGCCGAGACTGTGACCGGCGAGAAAGGCGCCCGGGTTCTCCTCGACCGCCGCCTCGGCGCGGGCGAGCCAAGCGTCGAGATCGGGGTGGTCCCAATCGTCCTGCTCGACCAGGATCGTGTCCTCGACCTCGTCGGCCCAGCGGCGTTGCCAATGGCCGTGACCCGAGCCGTGGAGGCCGGGAAGAAGCAGCGTCGTCATGCCGATCTCCAGCGAGGGCGAGGGCCTCGACACGGCCCCGTCCATCACCCGACTCTAGGGGCGACGGACGGGCGGCGCGTGGGCGGGAATTTCAAAATTCCGCGCCGAACGTCATTCCGTTTTCGAGGAGAGCTCGATCGAGAGGGCGAACTCGCGACCGGGCGGTGGGCGCATCGCCCGCCTTCGGCCCCGGCGGAGGCGCCGCGCCGGCCGCTCCCTCGACCGACCACGAGGACGCACGGCGGAAACCGCGAAGGGGCGCGAACTCGACGGTCGCGCCCCTTCGGCAAACCTCTCGGGAACATCCCGCCCCACCGCGGCTCAGGACCGCGCGCCGGTCTCGGTCGCCGTCAGTCGCGACGAGACGCTCCAGAGATCGACGCCGCCCTCGGTGGCGAAGCGGTCGATCTCGGCGAGCTCGACGGCCGAGAAGTCGGTCCGGGCGAGAGCGTCGAGACTGTCGTCGAGCTGGGCGACGGTGCGGGCGCCGATCAACGCGGAGGTGACGCGCGGGTCGCGCAGCACCCAGGCGATCGCCATCTGCGCCAGCGACTGACTGCGGCCGGCCGCGATCGCCGCGAGGCCGCGCAGTCGCTCGACGTTCGCCGGCGTCAGCAGCGCCTGCGAGAACGACCCGCCGCGACTCGCCCGCGCCCCCTCCGGCACGCCGTTCAGATAGCGGTCGGTCAGCATGCCCTGGGCGAGCGGCGAGAAGGCGATGCAGCCGGCGCCGAGCTCGTCGAGGGTGGCGAGCAGACCACCTTCGACCCAACGGTTGAGCATCGAATAGCTCGGCTGGTGGATCAGCAGCGGCACTCGCTCCTCGGCGAGGATGGCGGCGGCGCGGCGCGTCAGCTCCGGCGAATAGGACGATATGCCGACGTAGAGCGCCTTGCCCTGACGATGGAGATGAGCGAGCGCGCCCATCGTCTCCTCGAGCGGCGTTTCCGGGTCGACCCGATGCGAATAGAAGACGTCGACGTAGTCGAGGCCCATACGCTTCAGGCTCTGGTCGCAGCTGGCGACGAGATATTTGCGACTGCCGCCGATGCCGCCGTAGGGCCCCGGCCACATGTCCCAGCCGGCCTTGGTGGAGATCACCAGTTCGTCGCGATGGGCGGCGAAGTCGGCGGTGAGCACGCGGCCGAAGTTCTCCTCGGCCGAGCCGTAGGGCGGGCCGTAGTTGTTGGCGAGATCGAAATGGGTGACGCCGCGATCGAAGGCGCGGCGCAGGATCGCCCGGCCGGTCTCGAAGACGTCGGCACCGCCGAAGTTCTGCCACAGCCCGAGCGAGATCGCCGGCAGGCACAGGCCGCTGCGACCGCAGCGGCGGTAAGGCATGCGGCCGTCGTAGCGGTCCGGATCGGGGACGTGGGGGATCGACGCGGGCATGAGGAACCTCCTCGGGTGGAACGTGGTGCCCAGGGGCATACGCCTTCGCCTGCTCCGTGGGGAGGGGGCGACGCCGATTTCCCGCCCCTCGACGCGGCGATCCTTCGTTGCTCCTGCGACGCGATCGCTGCACACTGCGCCGATCCGCCGTCTCGACCGGCGGAGCGGGAGCCAGGACCACCAAGAGTTCGGCTCGGAAGGTCGCCACCACGGCCTTCGGGAGGAAACGACATGTCGACGTCGCCCCACGCCGATCACGTGCGGGAGATCGAGCGGGTGAGCCGAGGCTTCGCCACCGGACGCGATCCGGTGGTGATCGACTCGTGGATGCGTTGTCTCGAGACCCATCGGCTCGATCCGGCCCGCACCTGCGAGGCCTTCATCGTCCCGGCCTCCCGGCTGCGCGAACACCGCCAGCAATCGGAGGATCTGATCCGCATCGCCCGTTCCGGGCTCGAGGGCCTCTTCGCCCAGGTCGCCGGACAGCGCTACGTGCTGCTGCTCGCCGATCGGCAGGGGGTGACGGTCGAGTTTCTCGGCGATCCGGTGATCGAGGCGACGCTGCGCCGCGCCGGGCTCTATCTCGGCTCGGAATGGTCGGAGGGCCGCGCCGGCACCTGCGCGTTCGGCGCGTGCCTGGAGACCGGCGAGGCGCTGACCATCCATCAGAGCGACCATTTCGACACCACCCACACGCCGTTGTCCTGCACGGCGGCGCCGATCTACGACGCCCACGGCGAACTCGCCGCCGTCCTCGACATCTCGCTGCTCAGCTCGCCGATCCTCAAGACCAGCCAGAACCTGGCGCTGCATCTGGTCACCGCGACGGCGCGGCGGATCGAACTCGCCAATCTGATGGACCGCGCCCGCGACGAATGGGTGCTGCGGTTCTCGCGTTCCTCGGAATTCCTCGACGTCGACCCGGAAGCGGCGATCGCCATCGACGCGAGCGGTCGCATCTCCGGCATGACGCACGGCGGCGCGGAGATCCTGGCGCGCTCGGCCCGCTGCGACTGGCGCGATCCCTCGCAACTGATCGGCCGGCCGATCTCGCGCTTCTTCGACCTCGAAGTCGACGATCTGCCCTCGCTCACCCGGCGGCGGCCGGCCCGCGAGCGCTTCGTCACCGCCCGCGACGGCGACACCCTGTTCGCCCACGCGATCGAGACCCAACCGCGCGGCCGCTCGCTCGCCCGTGCCGTCGTCCGCCCGACGACGGCCGAGGCGGCGCCGTTTCCGCCCCCCGGCGACGGCGATCCCGCCGTCGAGGCGGTCGAGGCCAAGGCGGCGAAATTGGCGCGGACCGGCCTGCCGATCCTGCTGCAGGGCGAGACCGGCACCGGCAAGGAACATCTCGCCCGCGCCATCCATGCCGCGAGCGGCCTTCCCGGCCGCTTCGTCGCGGTCAATTGCGCCGCCATCCCCGAACCGCTGATCGAGAGCGAGCTTTTCGGCCACCTTCCCGGCGCCTTCACCGGGGCCTCGGCGAAGGGGCGCAAGGGGCTGATCGAGG
>JAAYVT010000171.1 GCA_012517025.1 Phyllobacteriaceae bacterium
CGCCTCCCCCGCCGCCGTCGACGCCGGTGTTTGCCCGGGCCGGCGCCGTGCGCAGCAGGATCCGGACGCCCCGCCGACGGCGGTTCGTCTCCATGCTCAGCCAATATCGCGTCTCCGCGTCGCGGCTCGCGGTCACCCGCGCGCGACGTCCGATGTCACTAGTCGGCAACAGTCTAGCAGGGGAACACCCTCTGACAAGGGCGCAGGGGTGGGTTCGCGGGTCGAGATGCGACATTTTCGCCCCCGCGAGGAGCGCGATCGGCCCGCGGCGGGGCTCGGCGCGAACCGGACCGGACGAGGCCGGTTGTCCACCGCGGCGAAGAGAGTGGCGAGGGAAGACTTGAAACCGGCGAAGCGATCGGCTAGAGAGGCGCCCACCGGTGACGAGCGGCACGCCGCTCTCCCTGCTGGGGGATAGTTTAACGGTAGAACAGCGGACTCTGACTCCGTTAGTCTTGGTTCGAATCCAGGTCCCCCAGCCAACCGGTTTCTCACGCAATCCAGTCTTCGACGACGAAACCGCGATCTTCGGTTCGCGGTGCGTCGACGCGCCGTCGCAGGTGCGCAATGCCGCCGACGCACGCGACTCGACGGGCAGGTCCGCCTTGCTAATCGAGAGAGCCCCCTCAGAGCCGAATTCGGCGGGTGAGCAGCACCGCCGAGGCGGGGCAGAGCGACCGCGCCTGACGGGTTTCGAGAATGGAGGCCGGTGCATCGCTCCGGGCGACGCGGGCGAAGCCCTTCGCGGCGAGCCAGTCGGCGACGGTGGTGGTCAAGGTCCAGGCGCGCCGACCGCCGGCGTCGAAGGCACGCCGGAGAGCGCGGGCGAGGATCGCCTCGCCGAAGCGATTTCCGCGCGCCTCCGGGAGGACGACGAGCGAGCGCATCAGAACGTCGGCGCCGTAGGCCTCGAAACCGGCGTAGCCGACCGTTCGCCCGGAGAGCGTCGCGTAGACGAAGAAGCACCGCCCCGGTTCGCCGAGATCGTCGATCGGCAGGCCCGCCGCGGCGAGCGCCGAGACGAGACCGGGGTCGTCGCCGGCGACCGGGTGGTCGCGCAGCGCCGGCGCGCCGTCCTCCTCGACGAAGTCGGGCAGCGACACGTCCGGCAGCAGGTCGAGCACGACGTCGGAGGGACGGCAGAGCTTCACGCCCAGCGGCGTCGCCACGATCGGGCCGTCGAGCAGGATCGGATGGGCGGCGATCGCCGCGAGCCGATCGGCGTCGGTGATCGTCGGTCGCCCGAGACCGAGGTCGGCGAAGGGGGTCCCCTTCTCGCGCAGCACGTCGGCGAGCGCCCCCCCCATGCGGGCGACGCGATCCATGATTTCGTCGGGCGTCGGCGGCGTTTTCCGAACTTCGACCACCGTCGGCTGGATGCCGGCGTGGCGGATCAGGGAGAGAGCGTCGCGCGAAGTGCCGCAGGCGGGGTCGTGCCAAATCGTGACGTCCATGTTCGACCTCACTTCGTGCCGATGTGCGTGGTGGCGCCGTCGAGCCGGCCGATCTCGCGCAACCGCTCGGCGAGCGCCGTCGCGTCGAGGTCGGCGATCGGCAGGGCGGCGAAGGCGGAGACGCGATTCTCCAGACGGCGGAAGGCGGCGACGAAGGCCGTCTCCTTCTCGACGTCGGTCGCTTCCGCCGCCGGATCGGCGATGCCCCAGTGGGCGGTGATCGGATGGCCCGGCAACACCGGACGGGCCTCGCCGGCGACCGAATCGCAGAGGGTGAACACGAAGTCCATCACCGGTGCGTCGGGTCCGGTGAATTCGTCCCAGCTCTTCGAGCGCAGCCCTTCGGTCGGATGCCCCGCTTTCTCGAGCACGCGGATCGCGATGGGATCGACCTCGCGCTTCGCGCGGCCGCCGGCCGAATGGGCGACGAAGCGATCCCCGCCGAGCGCCCGTAGGAGGCTCTCCGCGAAGATCGAACGGGCGGTGTCGTCGGCACACAGGAACAGCACGTCGTAGGGATGGTCGAGCCCGGCGGAGCTCCGCGACCGCGAGGAACGGGGCGAAGCCGTGGGTTCGACGTCGAGGGCCTCCGGATGAGCACGGCAGCAGTCGCCGAGCAGAAAGTCCGCCAGCGAGCGAATGCCGTCGATGCGGGCGCGATGGACGATCGAGCGGCCGCGGCGCTCCGGCGTGATCAGGCCCGCCCGCGCCAGGATGCCGAGATGGCTGGAGAGCGTGTTCGGCGGCACACCGAGACGACGGGCGATCTCGCCGACGGCGAGCCCGTCCGGCTCGTGCTCGACGAGCAGACGGACAACTGCCGAGCGGGTCGCTTGCGACAGTGCCGAAAGGGCGAGGAGAGCTCGGTTCGATTCCATATTTCGGCGAATATCGAAGCATGAAAGCGGAGGCAAGGGGTCGGATGGTCGCGGGGGGCCGCCGAAGCGTCGCCGGGACGCGAGGCATGGGCGAAAGGAGGCGCTCGAGCCGAGACCCCGGCCGGGGGCGCTTCCGTCGCCGGTCCCGGCAGCGCGGGAGCGAAGTGGACGGAAGGCGATCGGCACCGCCGCGATTCCCCCTCGCCCTGTCCGTCGAACCCGCGAGCGCGTGATGTCGTCGCAGCAGGCATGCGCTCCAGAGGACACGAATCCCATGCGGCAGATGCGGCACCCGCTGCGTCTCGACACGTCTCGGCCGCGTCGCCTCACGCAATCGAGCGCGGCAGAACCGCGAGGCACCCGAGGCGTTCCCGATCGCCGTCGTCCGACGGCGCCTCGTCGTCCTCAACGCCGTGTTCCGGACCGGCACACCGGATCTCGCCCTCGCACGACGCGATCGCCCGCGCGGCGCGTCGGAAAGCAACGGCGCGAGAGGCGACACGACTCGCGGTCGGTCGAAGGTGGCGCCGACACGAACGATCGGCACGGGCGCCACGGTCGCCCGGTCCGGCGACGCGCTCATGCCGTCACCCGCGTCGCCCGTCGGCGTATGCGCAGTGATCCGAATGGACCGGGCCACATATTCGGATCAGCTTATGCGCATCGGCGCATGAGCGGAGATGCGACAGTGACGACACCGACCGATCTGATGGCCGCGCTGGCCGAGCCGACCCGGCTCGAAGCACTGCGGTTGCTGTGGGACGGCGAGGAGCATTGCGTCTGCGAATTGATGCACCGGCTCGGCGCCAGCCAGTCGCGGATGTCGCGGCACATGCGCGCGTTGGAGATCGCCGGTCTCGTCGCCTCGCGGCGCGACGCGCAGTGGGTGCGTTACCGGCGCCGCAGCCGCCTCGATCCGGCGGTGGCGGCGGTGGTCGACGCGGTGCTGGCGCTGCCGATCCCGCCGGCCGAAGAGGAGGAAGCGGCATGACCTCGACTTGTCCCGTCCCGCGCGGTCCCGCCGCCGCCGGTCCGCAACGGGCCGGCACCGCGGTGTGGCTGCTCGCCACCGCCGCCGCCCTGGTGGCGTGGGCGGGCGTCTATTCGGTGCTGCAGCCGACCGCCGACGGTCTCGTCGCCGCGCTCCCGCTCGAGCCGGCGGGACATGCCGCCGAGGCGGCCCGGTTCTTCTTCTACGACACGCCCAAGGTCTTGATGCTGCTCGTCCTCGTCGTCTTCGCGATGGGGGTGGTGCGCAGCTTCTTCTCGGCCGAGCGCACCCGGGCGCTGCTCGCCGGGCGCCACGAGGGCGTCGGCAACGTCGCCGCCGCCGCGCTCGGCATCGTCACGCCGTTCTGCTCCTGCTCGGCGGTGCCGCTGTTCATCGGCTTCGTCTCCGCCGGAGTGCCGCTGGGGGTGACCTTCTCCTTCCTGATCGCCGCGCCGATGGTCAACGAGATCGCCCTCGGCCTGCTCTTCGCGCTGGTCGGCTGGAAGGTCGCGGCGACCTATCTGGTGTTCGGATTGCTGGTCGCGATCGTCGCCGGCTTCGTGATCGGGCGGCTGCATCTCGAGGGTTGGCTGCAGGACTGGGTGCGCGACGTCCGCGCCGGCACCGCCGACCTGCCCGAGGACGCCCAGACGGTCGTCGACCGGCTGCGGGCCGGTCTCGACGCGGTGCACGACATCGTCGGCCGGGTGTGGATCTGGGTGATCGGCGGCATCGCGGTGGGCGCAGCGATCCACGGCTGGGTGCCGGTCGACTTCGTCGCCTCCGTGATGGGACGGGGGGCGTGGTGGTCGGTGCCGGTCGCGGTGCTGATCGGCATCCCGATGTATTCCAACGCCGCCGGCATCATCCCGGTCGTCGAGGCGCTCCTCGCCAATGGCGCGGCGCTCGGCACCGTTCTCGCCTTCATGATGAGCGTGATCGCGCTCTCGGCGCCGGAAATGGTGATCCTGCGCAAGGTGCTGACCGTGCGCCTGCTCGCCGTCTTCGTCGTCGTGGTGGGGCTCGGCATCCTCGCCGTCGGCTTTCTGTTCAACGCCCTCTTCGTCTGAGGGGCCTTCTAGGAGACCATCCATGAAACACGTCGAAATTCTCGGATCGGGATGCAAGCGCTGCCAGACCACGGCGGAGATGGTGAAGGCGGAAGCCGATCGCCTGGGCATCGAGATCGATCTGAAGAAGGTCACCGACTACGCCGCGATCGCCGGCTACGGCATCGCCTCAACCCCCGGCGTGGTGATCGACGGCAAGGTCGTCCATGCCGGCGGGTTGCCGAAGGCGGAAGACATCGCCGGCTGGCTCGGTTGAGCCGGCGAAGGCGCAGATAATCCTTTTTCAATGCTCTTTCCGGCAAATTGAGGCCGGGAGGAGTGCGACATGAGGGAACAAAGGCTGCGCGCGCTCTTGCGCGAGACGACGAACGGGCCCCGATCGGTGGCCGAACAACTTCGTCGTCTCGCCGCCGAACACGCGCAGGACACGAGTGAACTGACGCCGACCGAGAGCCAGATCTTCGCCAAACTGGCAACCGCCCTGCTCGACAAGGCGGGGTTGCTCGATCGGTTCGCCTTCGCCCGCGACGTCGCGCCCCAGCGCAACACCCCGAGGTCGGTGATCGAACGCCTGTTGGCCGACGATCATCTCGTCGCCTCGTCGGTGGTCGAACACGCTCCCTTCGCCGATCTCGACCTGCTCAAGCTGATCGGTTCGCGCGACGACAGCCGCATCCATTGCGCCATCGCCCGTCGCGAGGGGGTCAGCGAGACCATCACCGACGTGCTGATCGGGAAGGGTCGTCCCGACGTCCTGACCGCGCTCGCCGGCAACGCCGGCGCCAAACTGTCGCCCTCCAGCCTGGAGATGCTGTGCGACACCGCGGTCCGGCAGAGCCTGCTCGGCAAGGCGTTGGCGCGGCGCAAGGATCTGCCGCCGCAGGTCGCCGCGATGCTCAACCGCCGCCTGGAGGCGCGCCATCTCGTCCACGCCGAGCTCTCCGACGGCGATCTCATCGATCTGGTCGAGACCGCCGACAAGGAGGACGCCGAAGTGGCGATCGCCTGGCGCTCGCCGCTGTCGATCGTGGTCACCGACTTCCTGATC
>JAAYVT010000172.1 GCA_012517025.1 Phyllobacteriaceae bacterium
AGCCCGAGGCGATCGCCGAGGAGAGCAGCAGCCGCGTCGCGGCGGCTTCGGCTTCGGCGGCGGCGGCTTCCGAGGTGGCGGCGGCGAGCGCCGCCCGGTTCTTGCCCCAGAAGTCGATTTCCCAGGTGGCGTCGACGAAGACCAGACCGGCGTCGTTCCAGCCGTGCGGCACCACCTGTTCGGCGATCAGATAATTGTAGCTCTGCCGCTCCTGGTCGACCTTGCCGGACGCGCCGACCGACGGCAGCAACGTCGAGCGCGACACGCCGACGGCGGCGCGCGCCCGTTGGAGCCGCGCCTTCGCCGCCGCGATGTCGGAGGCGTCGGCGAGCCCCTCCTCGACGAGACCGGAGAGCTGGCGATCGCCGTAGCCGGTCCACCAGCCGTCCGACGGCCAACGCCCCTTCGGCGAACCGGGGAGGCTGTGGTCGGTCGCGAACGTCGCGGCGTCCTTCGGCGCGGAAACCGGCGTGTCGGCCGGCACGATTCCGGCACAACCGGTCAGCGCCGTGGTGAAGAGAGCCGACAGCAGCGCCGTCCGGCACGAGTTCGAGGAGCGTCGGAGCATGAAACACCATAATTAAACCGAACGGTATGGTTTTGATATAGGTCAATCTTGCCGGCGTCAAGCGAGGGCTCTACCCTCGCGGCGCGGTTCGGGGAGGACCGACCGATGAGAACGAAGACCGACGAGAAGCGCCGCGAGATCGTCGCCGCGGCTTCGGCCCAGTTCGAGGAGGAGGGGTTCGAGCGCACCAGCATGGCCGCGATCGCGGCGCGGGCCGGCGCCTCGAAGGCGACACTCTACGGCTATTTCGAAACCAAGGAGCAGCTCTTCGCCGTCGCGATGACCGAGGCGTTGGAGGATTACGCCGCCTCCTTCATCGACGAGCTCGATCCGGCGAAGCCGCTCGACCGCGTGCTCGTCGCCTTCGGCGAGGCCTACCTGCGGTTCATTCTCTCCGAGCAACTGCTGTCGATCCGCCGCGCCACTCTCGGCAATCCGAGCCTCGCCCGGCTCGGTCCCGAGCTCTACGATCTCGGCCCGATGCGGGCGTGGCGGGAGGTCGCCGCGTTTCTCGACGGTCGCATGCGGGCGGGGGAGCTGCGGCCGGCCGATCCGCTGCGCGCCGCCTTCCACCTGAAGGGGCTGCTTGAAGCCGGCATGGTCGAGCCGGCGGTGCAATACGTCCCGCCGCTCTTTTCGATCGAGGACGCCGCAGCCGACGCGACGACCCTGTTTCTCGCTCACTATCGGCGGCGGGCGTGATCACCGGCCGCGTCGGAAGAGCGTCGCCGGCGTGACCCCCGGCGCTCGGGGCGATCGCATGGGCGGGGGTGTCGTCGGCGACCGCGGATTCGTCGACGGATCGATCGCCGGGAAGGCGCGGTCGCGCTCCGCTCAGGCGTTGCCGCCGAGAGGCCGCACCTCGTCGTCCTCGACGACCCGCCAGGGTGTGGCGTAGACGGTGAAGCGGCCCTCGCGGGCATGGCCGACCAGCCCGACCCGTGCCTCGTCGGCGAGTTCGATGGCGAGCGAGGTCGGCGCCGCCGTCGAGGCGATCAACCCGATGCCCGCCGCCGCCGTCTTGCGCACCATGTCGTGGGAACAGCGGCTCGACACCAGCACGAATCCACCGGCCGGATCGACGTCGCCGGCGAAGAGCGCGCCGATCAACTTGTCGAGCGCGTTGTGTCGGCCGGCGTCCTCGCGGCTGAGACGGATCGCGCCGGTGGCGTCGGCGAAGGCGGCTCCGTGCCCGGTTCCGCTCGCCGCGCCCGCGCCGCGCAGCCGCGACAGGTCGGCGACCGCGCGCCGCAACGCCTTCGGCGACACCCGCAGGGCGCCGTTCACCACCGTCACCCCGCGCCGAGCTTCGCGGAAACGATCGACGCCTCCGTGCCCCCGGCCGGGGCGGCCGACGAGCGGGCGACGGAGGTCGTCGAGCGCCATCGCCCGGTCCCGGGGGATCTCGACCCACACCTCGATGCCGCTCCGCTCGCGCCGAATCTCGATGAACTCGATGTCGGCGACGTCGTCGACGATGCCCTCGGTGAGGGCGAAGCCGCAGGCGAAATCGGCCAGATTGGTCGGGGTCGCCGAGGTCACCGCGAAGGGGCGGCCGGAGAACACCAGCGCCACCGGCGTCTCGACCACCACGAATTCGTCGGCGGCGACGTCCTCGCTTCCCCCGAAACGACGGGCCGGAAAGCTCCGCCGACCCTCGAACCCGGTCGTGAAATCGTAGGACATGGGACTCTCG
>JAAYVT010000173.1 GCA_012517025.1 Phyllobacteriaceae bacterium
CCCGCGACGCGGGCCCGGCCCTTCATCTGGAGCAGTACGACATGGGTTCTCTGAGCATCTGGCACTGGCTGATCGTTCTCGCGGTCGCCCTGCTGTTCTTCGGCGGCAAGGGGAAGATCTCCGACCTGATGGGCGATTTCGCCAAGGGCATCAAGAGCTTCAAGAAGGGGCTCCAGGACGACGACGAGGCCGAGAAGCCGGTCGCCGCGCCCAAGGCGATCGACGCAAAGGACGCCGAGACGGTGGCCACCGCCGACAAGTCCAAGACCGCCGGCTGAGGCGAACCGCGATCCGTTCGCCCGTCGACGCCCTCGTGACGACACGAGGCGGCGCCGGGGCGGGCGGCCGACCGACGGCGAGGGCGCGCGGCGCGGTCTCGCGGGAGCGAACATGTTCGGGCTCGATTTCTCCGAAATCCTCATCATCGGCGTGGTGGCGCTCATCGTCGTGGGCCCGAAGGAGCTGCCGCAACTGATGCGCAGCGTCGGCCGCTGGATCGGCAAGGCGCGCCGCATGGCGTCGGAATTCCAGGTGCAGATGAACGAGGCGATCCGCGAAGCCGAGCTCGACGACGTCAAGAAGTCGGTCGACGATCTGCGCTCGCTGTCGCCGAAGAATCTCCTCGCCGAGCAATTCTCCTCCGTCTCGCGCACCCTCGACGACGTGAAGCGGGAGACCGACGCCACCGTCGCCTCGATCGGCGCGAGCGTCGCGGCGACCCCGACGATCGCCGAGGCCGCGACGGTCGAGCCGGCGCCGGCGATGCCCGAAGCCTCGGCCGAGGCGGTGGCGCGCATCGACGCGGCGGCCGCCGTGCCGATGGATCTCGGCGCGCCGGTGTTCGACCTCACCCCGGCCCCCGGTGGCCCGGAAGAGCCGGCGGCGGTCGCGTCCGTCGGCGAAGCGAAGAAAGAGCCTCTGGCATGAGCGAGGAAGACGACATCGAGGCGTCGCGTGCGCCGCTGATGGAGCATCTGATCGAGCTGCGCGCCCGATTGATCCGCTCGCTGCTCGGGATCGTCGTCGCCTTCCTGGTCTGCTTCGGCTTCGCCAAACAGATCTACAATTTTCTGGTGTGGCCATACGACTACGTCATCCGCAAGATGACGGGCGGGCCGGCGACGATGATCTTCACCGCGCCGCAGGAGTTCTTCATCACCCAGATCAAGGTGGCGTTCTACGGCGCCATCGTGATCGCTTTTCCGTTGATCGCCACCCAGCTCTACAAGTTCGTGGCGCCGGGGCTCTATCGGCACGAGAAGCGGGCGTTCCTGCCCTATCTGGTGGCGACGCCGGTGTTCTTCCTGCTCGGGGCGACGCTGGTCTATTTCATGCTGCCGATGGTGCTCGGCTTCTTCGCCGGCATGCAGCAGACCGGCGGCGACGGCATCAAGATCGAGCTTCTGCCCAAGGTCAGCGAATATCTGTCGTTGATCATGTCGCTGACCGTCGCCTTCGGGGTGGTGTTCCAGCTGCCGGTGGTGCTGACCTTGCTCGGGCGGATCGGCCTCGTCACCTCGAAGACGCTGCGCGAGAAGCGGCGCTGGGCCATCCTCACCGCCTTCATCGTCGCGGCGGTGCTGACGCCGCCCGATCCGCTGTCCCAGATCTCGCTTGCCCTGCCCACCATCATTCTCTACGAACTCACCATCTTCGCCGTGAAGATGGTCGAGAGGAAGGACGAGCCCACCGAGACGCTCGCCTCTTCGTCGACCGAGGTCGCGCCGCGCGACTGACGACGGCACGACACGACGCTCGGAGGAAAGACCGCCGGGCGTCGCGGCTTTTTCCGAGGATCGTTCCATGCACGACATCAAGTGGATCCGCGACAACGCGCAGGCCTTCGACGCGGCGCTGACGAACCGCGGCAAGGCGCCGATGGCGGCGGAGGTGCTGGCGCTCGACGAAAAGCGACGCGCCCATCTGACCGGGCTGCAAGATCTGCAGGCGCAAGCCAACGCCTCGGCCAAGGCGATCGGCGCGGCGATGGGCAAGAAGGATCTGGAGACCGCCGAGCGGCTCAAGGCCGAGGTGGCGAAGATCAAGTCCGACATCCAGGCCGGCGAGGCCGAGGAGCGGGCGATCGAGCAGGCGGTCACCGACCTGCTCGCCGGCATCCCGAACGTTCCGGCGAGCGACGTGCCGATCGGCCGCGACGAGGCCGACAACGTCGAGATCCACAAGTGGGGCACGCCGCGCGCGTTCGACTTCGCGCCGAAGCAGCACTTCGAGATCGGCGAGGGGCTGGGGCTGATGGACTTCGACGCGGCGACGAAGATCTCCGGCGCGCGATTCGTGGTGCTGAAGGGCAAGCTCGCCCGGCTCGAGCGGGCGCTCGGCCAGTTCATGCTCGATCTCCACACCGAGGAGCACGGCTTCACCGAGGTGAACCCGCCGTTCCTGGTGAAGACCGAAGCCGCCTACGGCACCGGCAATCTGCCGAAGTTCGCCGAGGATCTGTTCCGTACCGAGAATGGTTATTGGCTGATTCCGACGGCGGAAGTCCCGGTCACCAACCTCGTGCGCGACGACATCGTCGCCGAGGCGTCGTTGCCCTATCGCTTCACTGCGTGGACGCCGTGCTTCCGCTCGGAGGCGGGCTCTGCCGGGCGCGACACCCGCGGCATGATCCGCCTGCACCAGTTCCCCAAGGTCGAGATGGTCTGCGTCGCCACGCCCGAGACCTCGGAGGCCGAGCACGAGCGGATGACGCGCTGCGCCGAGACGGTGCTGGAGCGGCTCGGGCTGCCTTATCGCCGCATCGTGCTGTGCACCGGCGACATGGGCTTCTCGTCGAAGAAGACCTTCGACCTCGAGGTCTGGCTGCCGGGCCAGGACGCCTATCGCGAGATTTCGTCCTGCTCCAACTGCGGCGACTTCCAGGCGCGGCGAATGAACGCACGGATGCGGCCGACCGAGGGCAAGGGCACGCGCTTCGTCCATACGCTGAACGGTTCGGGCGTGGCGGTCGGGCGCTGCCTGGTGGCGGTGCTCGAAAACTACCAGAACGCCGACGGTTCGGTGACGGTGCCGGAGGCGCTGCGGCCGTACATGGGCGGGCTCGAGGTGATCGCGGCCTGAGTCGGCCCGATCCACTTCGACTTTCGACGGGCGGACCCGCGACGAGACGGCTTGTCGGGGTCCCGTCGCCTCTCTAGCTTGTCGCTCGATCCGTCGCGGCCGCCTCAGGCCGTCGCCCGAAAGGCTCGCCCCCGAGAGGATTCGTCCATGTCGAACGACCATCCCACCGATCGTGACCGCCCAATTTCTGGGCAGGCTCCGACGACCGACGGCGCGGCGGCGGGCCGGTATCCGCCGGGTTACGACCCGGTGACGCACACCTACACACCCCCGACCGGGCCGGACGGCCAGCCGGTCTACCCGCCGGGCTACGATCCGGTGACGCACACCTTCAAGCGGCCGGAGCCGTCCTCCGACGCCGCCTGCCCGGTCGATCACGAGCATCTGCACGAATATCGCCACGTGCCGCCGGCGCTCGACGAGGTCGGCGATCGCCGCACCATGGTGGTGACCGGGGCGAGCCGCGGCATCGGCCATTCGATCGTGCGCAAATTCGCCGACGAGGGGTGGCGGATCATCACCATCTCGCGCCACGCCTTCGAGGGCAATCGCTGCCCGTGGGAGGCCGGCCCCGAGGACCACGTGCAGTGCGATCTCGGCGACCGCGAGCAGATCCCGCTGGCGATGATCGACATCAAGCGTCGGATCGGAAACGGAAAACTCCACGCGCTGGTCAACAATGCCGGGATCTCGCCGAAGGGGCCGAACGGCGAGCGGCTGAACTCGCTGACGACGCCGATGATGTCGTGGATGCAGGTCTTCCACGTCAATCTGTTGGCGCCGATCATGCTCGCCAAGGGCATGTTCGAGGAGCTGAAGGCGGGCCACGGCTCGATCGTCAACATCACCTCGGTGGTGGGCTCGCGCGTCCATCCCTTCGCCGGCACGGCCTATGCCACGTCCAAGGCGGCGCTGACCGCGCTGACCCGTGAAATGGCCAACGATTTCGCCCCGCACGGTATTCGGGTAAACGCGATCGCGCCGGGTGAAATCATCACCGACATCCTGTCGCCGGGGACGGAAGAGAAATTCTTGCCGCTCATCCCGATGAGGCGGTTGGGACGACCCGAGGAAGTCGCGGAACTGGTGCATTTCCTCTGTTCGGAAGCTTCGTCCTACATCACCGGCGAACAGATCAACATCAACGGTGGGCAGTTGCTCTGATTTCCCGAGACGCCGCGCGGCGATCGGTCGCTGTATACGATACATCGTCGCGGGGTGGCGTCACGGAAACATGGGGTACGCAGCGGTACCCGAGATTCGTGCAATTCGTTTGGGCAGAACGACGCGAATCTTGATGCGAAAAGCGGCGTGACATTTTGCCGACGCGCGCGCAGCATTTTCTCGTCCAGCAGATCTTCCGATTTCGTCGAGGCCGACCCCGCGAGGGGGCGATCGCGGAAACCGGAGAGAGCGAGATCTGACGAGGAGACGAAGAATGGGCGTCGCGACCGTGCCTCACGTCGAATCGGATCGGTTCGGTTCGAGGTCCGAGACCAGACCCGAGCACGTCTATGCCAAGCCCAACGCCGAGGTGTCGTTGTTCGGGATCTACGAGATCTCGAAGATCCTCACCACCCCGGCCCGGCTCGAGCTGACGTTGTCGAACGTGGTCAATGTGTTGACGTCGTTTCTTCAGATGCGGCGCGGCATGATCGTGATCCTCGACGACGCCGGCGAGGTCGAGATCGTGGCGACCGCCGGGTGGGCCGAGCAGGGCTCGAGCGGCGGTCGGGTCACCGACAGCCTGCCGCGCGCGGTGATCGACCGGATCGTCGCGACGACGACGCCGGTGGTGGCGCAGGACATCTCCAAGGACAAGCTGTTCGAGACCGCCGACGGGTTGCTCGCCGAGGAGGCGGGGTCGCGGGTGTCGTTCATCGGCGTGCCGATCAAGGCGGCCGACAAGGTGGTGGGCACGCTGTCGATCGACCGGGTGTGGGACGGGCGCACCAATTTCCGCATCGACGACGATCTGCGCTTCCTGGCGATGGTGGCCAATCTCACCGGCCAGACGGTGCGGCTGCATCGCATCCTCGCCGCCGACCGGCAGCGGCTGCTCGACGAGCGGTCGAGCCTCGAGAAGGCGCTCGGCAACGAGCTCGCCGGCCGGGTGCCGCAGACGGCGCCGAAGGTCGAGGGCATCGTCGGCGAGAGCCCGGCGGTGAAGCGGGTGCTGCAGACCATCGCGGTCGTCGCCAAGTCGAATTCGACGGTGCTGCTGCGCGGCGAGAGCGGCACCGGCAAGGAGCTGTTCGCCCGCGCCATCCACGATCTCTCGCCGCGCAAGGCGAAGCCCTTCGTCAAGCTCAACTGCGCGGCGTTGCCGGAGAGCGTGCTGGAGAGCGAGCTGTTCGGCCACGAGAAGGGCTCGTTCACCGGCGCCGTCGGCCAGCGCGCCGGGCGCTTCGAGCTCGCCAACGGCGGCACGCTGCTGCTCGACGAGATCGGCGAGATCTCCGCTTCGTTCCAGGCGAAGCTGCTGCGCATCTTACAGGAGGGCGAGTTCGAGCGGGTCGGCGGCACCAAGACGCTGAAGGTCGACGTGCGTCTGGTCTGCGCCACCAACAAGAATCTCGAGGAGGCGGTCGCCAAGGGCGAATTCCGCGCCGATCTCTATTATCGCATCAACGTGGTGCCGGTGTTCCTGCCGCCGCTGCGCGAGCGTCCCGGCGACATCCAGCATCTGGCGCGGGCCTTCGTCGGACGGTTCAACGCCGAGAACGGGCGCAAGATGGCGATCTCGCCGGCCGGGCTCGATCTCCTGTCGCACTGCTACTTCCCCGGCAACGTGCGCGAGCTCGAGAACTGCGTGCGCCGCACCGCGACGCTGGCGCGCGGCGAGACGATCGTGCCGGAAGACTTCGCCTGCCATTCCGGCAACTGCCTGTCGGCGCTGTTGTGGAAGAGTTCGCCGAGGAAGTCGGGGGCGCCGGATCCGATCACCATGCTCGCCTCCGGCGTGTCGGTGGTGGCGCCGACGCCGGATCACGGTGCCGCGCCGGCGGTCCATCCGGTGGTGCACGAGCCGCCGCCGGCCGTGGCGACGCCGTTCGTCGGCGAGGCGCCCAACCCGACCGGCCTGTGCGAGCACGCCGACGCCAACTGCCCGGCGCTGGGTGGCCGGCCGAGCGAGCGCGAGCGGCTGGTCGACGCGATGGAGCGCTCCGGCTGGGTGCAGGCCAAGGCGGCGCGCATCCTCGGCCTGACGCCACGACAGATCGG
>JAAYVT010000174.1 GCA_012517025.1 Phyllobacteriaceae bacterium
CACCGTCGATGGAGCGGTCGATCGGCCGCGTCTGGCGGCGCGCGTGCTCGGCGACGAGGCGGCGGTGCGGCGTCTGGAGGCGATCGTCCACCCGCTGGTGCGCGCCGCCGAGACCGCCTTCCTCGACGCCGCCCGGGCGCGCGGCGCCGGCGTCGTGGTGCTCGACATCCCGCTCCTGTTCGAGACCGGCGGCGAGGCCCGCGTCGACGCCGTCGTCACCGTGACCGCGTCCACCGAGACCCAGCGCGCGCGGGTGCTCTCCCGTCCCGGCATGACCGAAGCGAAGTTCGAGCAGATCCGCGCCCGCCAGATCGCCGACGCCGAAAAGCGCCGTCGCTCGCATTTCCTGGTCGACACCGGCCGCGGTCTCGCGCCGGCCCGCCGTGCAGTCGCCGCGATCTTGCGCGCCTGCCGGGGGATGAACCGGTGAACATGTCTCTCCGCTCTTGAAGTGGCGGCCCGAGCCTGATTCTCTCGCCGCCGAGAGAGCGGGAGCGGACCCTTGCGCGAGATCGTGTTCGATACCGAAACCACCGGCTTCGACCCGAAGACCGGCGACCGCGTCGTCGAGATCGGCTGCGTCGAGCTCGTCAACCACATCGCCACCGGGCAGACCTTCCACGTCTACCTCAATCCCGAGCGGTCGATGCCGCGCTCGGCCTTCGAGGTGCACGGGCTCTCCGACGAGTTCCTCGCCGACAAACCGAAGTTCGCCGAGATCGCGCAAGACTTCCTCGCCTTCGTCGGCGAGGCTCGGCTGGTCGCGCACAACGCCGAATTCGACTTCAAGTTCATGAACGCCGAATTCGCCCGCCTCGGCCTGCCGCCGATCGGCAACGAGCGCATGGTCGACACCCTGGCGCTGGCCAAGCGGCGCCACCCCGCCGGTCCCAATTCGCTCGACGCGTTGTGCTCGCGCTACGGCATCGACAATTCGCGCCGCGACCTGCACGGGGCGCTGCTCGACAGCGAGCTCCTCGCCGAGGTCTACGTCGAGCTCCTCGGCGGTCGCCAGGCCGCGCTCGGTCTGGTGACGGAGGATGCCTCGCGGTCACGTCGTGCCGGCGACGCCGGTGCCACCCATCGCGGTCCGCGCCGCCGGCCGACCCCGCTCCTCTCGCACCTGAGCGCCGCCGAATGGGAGGCCCACCGCGCCTTCGTCGGCAAGATGGGGGAGAAGGCGCTGTGGGGGAAATATCTCGACGATCCCACCATCGCCGACGGCTGATGGTCGTCGCCCGACCGTCGCCCCGGACGGACGAAAAAACCCCGAAGCACGCTTCGGGGTTTTCGCATTTCGGAGGCTCGAGAGCGATCGTCTCAGTTGACGTTCGCCGCCGCGCGCGCCGCGTTCTGCTGATAGAGCGCGACGAAGTCGATCGGGTCGAGCATCAGCGGCGGGTAACCGCCGTTGCGGGTGGCGTCGGCCAGGATCTGACGGGCGAACGGGAACAGCAGCCGCGGGCATTCGATCAGAACGAAGGGATGGAGATGCTCCTCCGGCACGTTCTGGATCCGGAACACGCCGGCATAGACGAGCTCGGCGGCGAACATCACCTGTTCGCCGAGCATCGCCTTCGCCTCGAGCTTGAGCTCGCACTCGAATTCGGTCGACGACAGCGGCTGGGCGCCGACGTTGACGTTGATCTCGATCTGCGGTCCGGTCTGCTGCTGCGCGGCCAGCGTGTTCGGCGCGTTCGGGTTCTCGAAAGAGAGATCCTTGACGTACTGCACGAGCACGTTCAGGGCCGGGCCCTGGGCCTCGCCGGCGGTGCCGTTGTCTTCGCTCATCGCATGTCTCCGGCTCGCCCGAGCCTCGCGCCCAGGCGAATGTCGAGGCTTGGCTAGCATGCGGTCGCGCGCCGAACAAGTCGAAGCACGCTGCGATCGTACGTCGCCCCCTCGAATGCGCGGCCCGGAGTTGCTAGATAGAAGGAAATATCCGCGTCGCCCGTTCGCCCGGCGCGCGGGCCGCCCCTGTCGAGGACCGGATCCGATGCATCTCGATATCTACACCATCGTGTTCTTCGCCATCGCGGTGGTGATCTTCGTCCGCCTCTACGGCGTTCTCGGTCAGAAGAACGGATCGGAGCGTCCGCCCTTCCGTCTACCCGACGACGCCGACGACGGCACCGCCGGCAACGACAACGTGATCCCGATGCCGCGCGCCGGCGACGCGCCGCGTCGCGATCCGGTCGCCCCGTCGGCGGAGGAGGCTCCGACCGCCGACACGCCGGCGGAGACCCCGCTCTCCGCGGCGCTCCGCCTCATCGCCTCCGCCGATCGCTCGTTCGATCCGGTCCGCTTCGTCGACGGCGCCAAGATCGCCTACGAGATGATCGTCACGGCTTACGCCAAGGGCGACCGCAAGATGCTGAAGTCGCTCCTCTCCAAGGAGGTGATGGAGAGCTTCGGCCGAGGTCTCGACGAGCGCGATCAGCGCGGCGAGAAGGTCGACTTCACCTTCGTCGGCCTCGACCGCACCGAGATCGTCGAGGCGGCGAGCACCGACGGCGTCGCTCGCATCACCGTGCGCTTCGCCGCCAAGGTGATCTCGGTCACCCGCACCGCCGACGGCACCGTGGTCGACGGCGACGCCTCCAAGCTGACCGACCTCGTCGACGTCTGGACCTTCGCGCGCGAGATGAAGGCGTCCGATCCCAACTGGCGTCTGGTCGAGACCCGCGCCGTCGCCTGACGGTCCACGCCCATGGGAACGGGAGAGCGATGAGCGAACCGATCGCCGATCTGCGGCCCCTCGCCTTCACCGCTCTCGCCGGTTGGAGCGACGCCGCGCTCGCGCCGACCTTCCGCGCCTTCCGCCGCGCCGCGCCGATCCGCCTCGCCCGTCCGCCGAGGACCAAGGCCCTCGGCATCGACGGCGCCGCCCTCGCCGCCGTCGCCGAAGCCGCGCTGAAGCTCCCCGATACGGTCGACGAGGCGACGGCGCGCGCCTTCTTCGAGACCCGATTCACCCCGCTCGAGGTCCGTCCCCGCGCCGGCGAACCCTTCCTCACCGGCTATTTCGAACCCGAACTCGACGGCACTCGCCGCGCCGGCGATCCGCGCTTTCCGGTGCCGTTGCTGCGCCGTCCCGACGACCTCGTCGATCTCGACGGCGCCACCCGGCCGGCGGGGTTCGATGCGGCCTACGCCTTCGCCCGTCGGACCGCCGACGGGCTCGTGCCCTATTTCGATCGCGGCGAGATCGAGGACGGCGCGCTCGCCGATCGCGGGCTCGAGCTGGTCTTCCTCCCCGATCTGGTCGAGGCCTTCTTCGTCCACGTCCAGGGCTCGGCGCGCATCCGCCTCGCCGAGGGCGGGGTGATGCGCCTCGCCTATGCCGGCAAGGCCGGTCATCCCTACACGTCGATCGGTCGCCTCGCGATCGAGCGCGGCCTGATCGCCGCCGACGACATGAGCCTCGACGTCCTGCGCGACCGGCTGAAGGCGCATCCCGCCGAGGCGCGGGCGCTGATGCGGGAGAATCGCTCCTACGTCTTCTTCGCCGAGCAGACCGGCCTCGACGACGCCCTCGGCGCCGTCGCCGCCTCCCGCGTGCAGTTGACGCCGGGGATCTCGCTCGCCGTCGATCGCACCCTCCACACTTTCGGCGTGCCGATCTTCCTCGACGCCGAGCTGCCGCTCGGCCCGGACGGCGCGATGATCCCGTTCCGCCGCCTGATGCTCGCCGAGGACACCGGCTCGGCGATCGTCGGCCCGGCGCGCGGCGACGTCTTCGTCGGCTGCGGCGCCGAGGCGGGGCGCGCCGCCGGGCGGGTGCGCCACGCGCCGAAGGCCTTCGTGGTGCTGGCGCCGAAGCCGGAGGGCGCGCCATGACGCTCGTTCGCCGCCCGCGCGTCCGTCGCCTCGGCGACGAGGAACGCCGCCTCTGGGAGAAGGTGGTCGAGACCGTCGAGCCGCTGCACGGCGAGGCGGCGAACCGTCGTGTCGACGCCGAATCGATCGCTCCCGAATCGAATGCCGCCGCGCCCGCCGTTCCGGCGCCGAGCATGCCCGCCCCCCCGGTCGAGCCGCCGCGTCCGCCGAGAATCGTCCGGCCGACCGGGCCGACCCGACATCCGCTCGTCGCCCCGCCCGGCGTGATTCACGTGAAACACGCCGAGCGCGCCGACGGACTGCCGCCGGCGGTCAAGGCGCCGCCGTCGCTCGCCCGCATCGATCCGCGCACCAAACGGCGGCTGGTGCGCGGCGTCCTCCCGATCGACGATCGCCTCGACCTGCACGGCTACACCGAGGCGGCGGCGCATGCGCTGCTGCGTGGTTTCCTGATCGGCGCCCGCGCCCACGGCGCCCGCGTCGTGCTGGTGATCACCGGCAAGGGCGCCGGCCCGGGCAAGGAGCACCGCGCCCCGCATGAACGCGGCGTCCTGCGCCGTGCCGTGCCGCATTGGCTCGCCGATCCGACCTTGCGCGACGTCGTCCTCGGCTTCGAGGAGGCGCATCTCGCCCACGGCGGCGCCGGCGCGATCTACGTGCGGCTGCGGCGCGCCGGGGGACGCGGCGGGGAGGGGGGGCGATGACGCCGTTCGGGGCCAAGCTGCGGCTGCTCAGGGCCGAACGCGGCGTGACGCTGAAGGAGATGGCGGCGGCGCTGGCCGTCACCCCGACCTATCTGTCGGCGCTGGAGCACGGCAAACGCGGCCTGCCGACCTGGTACATGGTCCAGCGCATCATCGCCTATTTCAACGTGATCTGGGACGAGGCGGAGGAGCTGCAGCGCCTCGCCGAGGCGTCGGATCCGCGCGTCGTGGTCGACACCGCCGGGCTCGAGCCGGAGGCGACGGAGCTCGCCAACCTGCTCGCCGCCCGCATCCGCGGCTTGTCGAAGGCCTCGCTGAAGGATCTCACCCACCGCCTGCGCGCGGCGGCGGCGAAGGACGGAGCCTGAGGTCGAGGACCCGCTCCGTCCGTCGTTTCGCGATCGATTCTGTCGCCGGCGAAACGATCCCTCGGACCGTCCGCCGGCGCTCTCTCACAGGATGAACCGGGAGAGGTCGGCGTTCTTGGCGAGCTCGCCGACGTTGTCGCGGACGTGACGGCCGTCGATGACGATGGTCTCGCCGCCCCGGTCGGGGGCGGTGAACGAGATCTCGTCGAGGATCCGCTCCATCACCGTCTGCAGACGCCGCGCGCCGATGTTCTCGACCGTGGAGTTGATCTCCACCGCCACCGAGGCGATCTCCGAGATCGCGTCCGCCGTCACCTCGAGCGTCACCCCTTCGGTCGCCATCAGCGCCACGTACTGCTTGATCAGGCTCGCCTCGGTGTCGGTCAGAATGCGCTCGAAATCCTCCTTGGTGAGAGGCTTCAGCTCGACCCGGATCGGCAGACGGCCCTGCAGCTCCGGCAGCAGATCGGCGGGCGTCGCCACGTGGAAGGCACCGGAGGCGATGAACAGCACGTGGTCGGTCTTCACCGGCCCGTATTTGGTCGACACCGTGGTGCCCTCGATCAGCGGCAGCAGGTCGCGCTGCACCCCCTCGCTGGATACGTCGGCGCCGGCGCGGTTCTCGCGGGCGCAGATCTTGTCGATCTCGTCGAGGATCCGCTCCATCACCGTCTGCAGACGCCGCGCGCCGATGTTCTCGACCGTGGAGTTGATCTCCACCGCCACCGAGGCGATCTCCGAGATCGCGTCCGCCGTCACCTGCTCCTGATCGAGCAGCTTGTCGGATTCCTCCGCCATCAGCGGCGCGTGGGCGTCCGCCACGGTGAGCTTGCGCGTCTTCTTCGGGCCACCGAAGGCCTTGCCGAACATCTCGCCGAGGTTCATCACCCCGATCGAGCCGCCCGGCATGCCGGGGATCTCGAAGTTCGGCACCGCCGCCGAGGCGGCGACCTCGATCTCGATCTCCTTGTCGTTCAGCTCGCCGTCGCGCAGCTTGCGGCGGAAGCTCTCGCGGGTCGCCGGCGAGGCCGACTTGCCGACCAGCGCGTCGAGCACCCGCTCCTCCGCCGCCATCTCCGCCCGCGCCCGGACCTCCTGGCGCTTCCTCGCCTTGACCAGACCGATGCCGACCTCGACCAGATCGCGCACGATCGAATCGACGTCGCGGCCGACGTAGCCGACCTCGGTGAACTTGGTCGCCTCGACCTTGAGGAAGGGCGCGTCGGCGAGCTTGGCGAGACGCCGCGAGATCTCGGTCTTGCCGACGCCGGTCGGGCCGATCATCAGGATGTTCTTGGGCAGCACCTCGTCGCGCAGGTGCCCCTCGAGCTGTTGGCGGCGCCAGCGGTTCCTGAGCGCGATCGCCACGGCGCGCTTGGCGTCCTTCTGGCCGACGATGTAGCGGTCGAG
The DNA here is from genome assembly GCA_012517025.1 of Phyllobacteriaceae bacterium. Lineage (GTDB taxonomy): Bacteria > Pseudomonadota > Alphaproteobacteria > Rhizobiales > Ancalomicrobiaceae > Pinisolibacter. Next base: position 6,323 of record JAAYVT010000174.1, read on the forward strand.
TTCGGAGACGATCTCGCGCGGTGAGAAATTGGTCATCGGCAGGTCCTCGGAGCCGGGAAGGGACGGGATCGCGGCCTCATCCGCCGATCGTCTCCACCACGACGTTGGTGTTGGTGTAGATGCAGATCTCGGCGGCGATCGCCATCGCCTTGCGGGCGATCGCCTCCGGGTCGAGATCCTGATCGATCAGCGCGCGCGCCGCGGCGAGCGCGTAGGACCCGCCCGAGCCGATGCCGGCGACCCCGCCTTCCGGCTCCAACACGTCGCCGTTGCCGGTCAAGACCAGGGTGGAAGTGGCGTCGGCGACGATCATCATCGCCTCGAGCCGTCGCAGATAGCGGTCGGTGCGCCAGTCCTTGGCGAGCTCGACGCAGGCGCGGGTGAGCTGCCCGGGATATTGCTCGAGCTTCTTCTCCAGCCGCTCGAACAGGGTGAAGGCGTCGGCGGTGGCGCCGGCGAAGCCGCCGATCACGTCGCCGCGCCCGAGTCGGCGCACCTTGCGGGCGGTGTGCTTGATCACGGTGGCGCCGAGGGTGACCTGTCCGTCGCCGGCGACGACGACCTTGCCGCCCTTGCGCACGGCGAGAATGGTGGTGCCGTGCCAGGTGTCGGCGGCGGAAGCGGTCGGGGCGGACGTCATGAGCGGATCTCCGGTGCGGAGGAAAGGCGAGCTTCCTGTGCTCCACATGTAAGCAGCCCAGCCTCAAATTCAAATCATTGGAACAATGGATGCCTTCGCGCTTGAGTCGGGGAACCTGTGAAGTCGCTACCCATGTTCAAACGGAATACTGAGTCTCTTCAATAAGTTAGAAGTATTTGATTCTAAAAGAAAAATGATGTACAACCATACCTAGGCGAGCAGCGTCGGGTCGCCCTTGTCGCAACCAGCGGCAGCTAGTTGGACGTTCACCCGAGGGGTGGACTATCGACCACTAGTGACAGAGGGTCCGGGGGCTCGCCACTATTTTTCTTTATAGAAATCTAAAAGTAATTTTTGCTGCGGATGTAATTTGTCGATTTTCCATACGGGCATCAACTTAACGCCAAAGCCAAATGTTCGTCCTGTTTCAGCTAATGCCATACGTGGAAGAAGCCGTTTGGCTGGCTCGGGGTTTGTAGCCTGCATTGCGTTTAATTCGAGACCATTGAAAAAGGAACTTGCAGCAATATCGGCAAGTTGCAGACCAATTTTCATCTTGTTTGGATGAATTTCGAAATTATTCGTATCAATAACACTCCAGTTTAAGTCAAATTCTGGCCTAAAGAGCCTCTCATTTTCGCTCTGCCATTTTATATAGCTATAATAACTAGAAATATCATTTAAATTAACTCCCCCACGATCGGAAAATATAACATTTAATGAACGTATTTCACCGTAATCTTTAAGCGTACGACGAGCACAATATTTTGTGACACGTTCCATTAAAAGCTTTGAAACCCAACAATAGAACCAAGCTGTGCGATTAATTTTTGCTTTTTCTGCTCTTGTATTTCGATATCCTTGCATATTTTTCTTATTCGAAAGCAAAACAAATATACGAACAGGTAAATCTGCGAGTGCTTCGCAGGCAATAAGCCTCTTATTTTGATTTAATCTCAAATAATGCAAATGAGAAAGTTGGTGTTGGTCAATCTTATTTATAATATCCCAACCCCAATTTGGTACTTCGCTTGCCTTGTCTGCGCGAACTAACAGGGCGGACATAACAAGCCATTCCGAAGCACCGCGTGTACCATCCGATTTAATTTGCCTTAAACCGTCGTCTCCCGCTTCATCGATAAAGGCGAGGTATCCAGTTTGCATAAAAGACCTCAGTTAACCAATTTTGATTGTATTGAAAACTATACATATATTTAGGTTGAAAACAATCGGTCTCACCCGATCAGCCGGCTCACCAGCTTGGCGGTGTAGTCGACCATCGGCACGATGCGGCCGTAGTGCAGCCGGGTCGGGCCGATGATGCCGAGCACACCGATCACCCGCGCCTCGCTGTCGCGATAGGGCGAGACGATCAGCGACGAGCCGGACAGCGAGAACAGTTTCGCCTCCGAGCCGATGAAGATGCGCACCCCGTCGCCCTGTTCGGCGTCGCCGAGGAGCTCGATCAGGTCGCGGTTGCGCTCGAGATCGTCGAACAGCGAGCGGATGCGCTCGAGATCTTCCGCCGCCTTGAGGTCTTCCAGCAGATTGGCGCGGCCGCGCACGATCAGCTGCTGCGGCCGACCCTCCGCCACCCCGGCCCAGGTGGCCAGACCGTCCTCGACCACTCGCGCCGTCAACCGATCGAGCTCCGCCTGCCGCTCCTGCTGCAGCCGCTCCAACTCGGCCCGCGCCTCGGTGAGAGTGCGACCGCGGATCGTGTCGTTGAGGAAGTTCGCCGCCTCCGCCAGCGCCGACGGCGGCAACCCGATCGGCAGATCGATCAAACGGTTTTCCACCGACCCGTCCTCGCCGACCAGCACGACCAGACCACGCGTCGGCTCCAGCCGGACGAACTCGATGTGCTTGAGGCGGAGATCGGCCTTGTGCGCCAGCACCACGCCGGCACCGCGGGTCAGTCCGGACAGCATCCGGCTCGCCTCGGTCAGCACCTCCTCGGGGGTGCGGCCGGCGGCGCGCACCTCCGCCTCGATGCGCCGGCGCTCCTCTTCGGCCAAGTCGCCGATCTCCAACATAGCGTCGACGAAGAAGCGCAGCCCCTGTTCGGTCGGCAGCCGTCCGGCCGAGGTGTGCGGCGCGAAGATCAGCCCGGCCTGTTCGAGGTCGGCCATGACGTTCCTGACCGAGGCCGGCGACAGCGCCATCGGCAACAGCTTGGAGATGTTGCGCGAGCCGACCGGTTCGCCGGTGTCGAGATAACCCTCGACGATGCGGCGGAAGATCTCGCGCGAGCGCTCGTCGAGCTGGGCGAGAGAGCCGGAGGCGGGCACGGCGACCGAGCCGCGGAGGGAAGTGGGGAGCGCCATGGACGTCGAGCATCGCCGAAGATTGGGTGCACCCGGAGGAAACCACGCCGCGTCCGTCGATTCAATCCGACCGAGGGCCGAGCGACGGCTTTCCGCCTTTACCTCGGCGATCGACCGGGATACGGAAGCCGATCCGATCGTTTCACGTGAGACATCCCATGCGTCCGTCCAAACGCGCCGCCGACGAAATGCGCCCCGTCGCCCTCGAACGCGGTGTGGCCAAGCACGCCGAAGGCTCCTGCCTGGTCAAGTTCGGCGACACCCACGTGCTGTGCACGGCGAGCCTCGAGGACAACGTTCCCGGCTGGCTGCGCGGTCAGCGGCGCGGCTGGGTCACCGCCGAATACGGCATGCTGCCGCGCGCCACCCACGACCGCATGCGTCGCGAAGTCACCGCCGGCAAGCCGTCGGGCCGCACCCAGGAGATCCAGCGCCTGATCGGCCGATCGCTGCGCGCGGTGGTCGACCTGCAGGCGCTCGGCGAACGCCAGATCACCGTCGACTGCGACGTCATCCAGGCCGACGGCGGCACCCGCACCGCCTCGATCACCGGCGCCTGGATCGCGCTCCACGACTGCCTCGCCTGGATGAAGGCGCGCGAGATGGTCAAGCTGCAGGTGCTGAAGGACCACGTCGCCGCCGTCTCCTGCGGCATCTACAAGGGCCATGCGGTGCTCGACCTCGACTACGCCGAGGATTCCGCCGCCGAGACCGACGCCAACTTCGTCATGACCGGCACCGGCGGCATCGTCGAGATCCAGGGCACGGCGGAGGGCCGCCCCTTCGATCGCGCCCAGCTGACCCAGCTGATGGACCTCGCCGAAGGCGGCATCGCCAAGCTGGTGGAACTGCAGAAACTGGTCGTGACCTGAGGCCGGAACGGCTCGGTCGCGAGGGTCGAGGGAGGAGTTCATGACCGCGCGTCGTCTCGACGGCGACAAGATCGTCGTCGCCACCCACAACAAGGGTAAGCTCGCCGAGATCCGCGATCTCCTCGCGCCCTGGCGGATCGAGGCGGTCTCCGCCGGCGAACTCGAGCTGCCCGAACCGGAGGAGACCGGCGAGACCTTCGAGGCCAACGCCGCGTTGAAGGCGCTCGCCGCCGCGACTGCCTCCGGCCTGCCGGCGCTCGCCGACGATTCGGGTCTCTGCGTCGCCGCTCTCGGTGGCCAACCCGGCATCTATTCGGCGCGCTGGGCCGGTGAAGACAAGGACTTCGCCCGCGCCATGCGCAACGTCGAGGAACAGCTCGGCCAGTCGGGCAGCGACGATCGTCGCGCCCATTTCGTCGCCGCCCTGTGTCTCGCCTGGCCCGACGGCCACACCGAGACGGTGCGCGGCGAGGTGCACGGCACGCTGGTGTGGCCGCCGCGCGGCGATCTCGGCTTCGGCTACGATCCGATGTTCCTGCCGGAAGGCGAGAACCGCACCTTCGGCGAGATGACCGCCGAGGAGAAGCACGGCTTGCGGCCCGGCGAGACCGGTCTGTCGCACCGTGCCCGCGCCTTTTCCGCCTTCGCCGCGCGTTGCCTGTGACGGAGGCGGCGGAAGTCTGCTGAAATCGCGGCGGCCGGCGCGCCGGTGATTCGGTCGGCGAGGGCGGACCGCGACGAGGGGAATGCGGGGATGAGGTCGGGCGAACCGGGTTTCGGCATCTACGTGCACTGGCCGTTCTGCGCCTCCAAGTGCCCCTATTGCGACTTCAACAGTCACGTCCGCCCGAACGGCGTCGATCAGCCGCGCTTCGCCCGGGCACTGGTCGGCGAGCTCGATCATTTCGCCGCCCGAACCCCGGGGCGCACCGTCTCCTCGATCTTCTTCGGCGGCGGCACGCCGTCGCTGATGCGGCCGGAGACGGTCGAGACCGTGCTCGCCGCGATCGCGAAGAACTGGTCGCTCACCTCCGACGTCGAAGTGACGCTCGAGGCCAATCCCTCCTCCGCCGACGCCGCCAACTTCACCGCCTATCGCGCCGCCGGGGTGAACCGGCTCTCGCTCGGGGTCCAGGCCTTGAACGATCGCGATCTGAAGCGGCTCGGCCGTCTGCACGACGTCGCCGAGGCGCTGGAGGCGATCGATCTCGCCCGACGCACCTTCTCGCGCATGTCCTTCGACATGATCTACGCCCGCCCCGACCAGACGGTCGCCGAGTGGCGCGACGAGCTGAATGCGGCGATCGATCTCGCCGCCGACCACCTCTCGGTCTACCAACTCACCATCGAGCAGGAGACCCGCTTCGCCGACCTCCATGCGGCGGGCAAGTTGATCCTGCCCGACGAGGACCTCGCCGCCGATCTGTGGGAAGCGACCCGCGAAGTCCTCGACGCCGCCGGCATGCCCGCCTACGAGACCTCCAATCACGCCCGTCCGGGCGCCGAATGCCGCCACAACCTCGTCTATTGGCGCTACGGCGAATACGTCGGGGTCGGCGCCGGCGCCCACGGCCGCATCGTCGAGAAGGGCGAGCGTCGCGCCACCGCGACCGAGAAGAACCCGGAGAAGTGGCTGCGGCTGGTCGAGGCGCACGGCACCGGCCTCGTCGACGACGAGGTGCTGACCCGCGAGGAGCAGGGCGACGAATATCTTCTGATGGGCCTGCGCCTCACCGAAGGGATCGATCTCGACCGTTGGGAGGACATCTCCGGCCGGGTGCTCGACCCCGCCCGCCTCGCCGATCTCGAGGCCCACGGCATGGTCGAGCAGGTGCTCGACGGCAATCGCCGCCGCGTCCGCGTCACCCGCGACGGCGCCGCCGTGCTCGACGCGGTGGTGGCCGATCTGGCGGCGTGAAAAGAAGAAACCCGCCGTCGGGCGACGGCGGGTCTCGAAAGAAATCGAACCACGATCAATCGAAGCTCACGTCCCCGGCGCGAATTGCTTCGGGGCCGGCGAGATCGCCTTGGCCACGCCGCCGGAGACTTCCATCACCGCCAGACCGCGCTCCGACGTGCCGTCCGCCTTGAAGCGGAACAGGCCGGTGACGCCGAGGAAGCCGTTGCGCGACAACAGCACGTCCTCGCGGAACGGCTTCGGGCCGGCGTTGCGGACGAGCCCGGCGGCGAGGAACACCGCCTCGTAGCCGAGGATGGCGAGCGGTCCCGGCGCTTGGCCGAAACTCGCCTGATACCGGCTCTTGAACCCGTCGGCGCCCTGCGGATCGACCGCCGGGAACCAACCGCCCGCCAGCGCCGGCGAGGCGAGGCTCGCCGAATCGCCCCAGCGGCCGGAGCCGAGGAACTTCACCCGCGACCGGTCGAGCCCGGCCGAGACCATGGCCTGGATCACCTGCGCCGCATTGGCGCCGGTGTCCGGCACGAACACCGAATCGATCGACGCCCCGAGCTTGGCGACCGCCGCCGCCTTGGCCTGGATGTCGGCCGGGTCGCCCTTGTAGCGCTCGACCGCGATCACCCGCACTCCGGACCGCGCCGCCTGCTCGCGGAAGGCGGCCTCGACCACCATGCCGTAGGCGTCGTCGGGCACCACCGCCGCCATCGACTTGCGGTTCTGCGAGGCGGCGTAGGAAACGATGCGCTCGACGTCGACCGCCGGCAGGAAGCCGATCAGATAGACGCCGCGCGAGGCCACCGTGGTGTCGGTGGTGAAGGTGACGACCGGCACCCCGGCCGACCGGGCCGGACCCGCCACGCCGCGCGCCGACACCGCGTTGAGCGGGCCGATGATCAGCTGCGCCCCTTCCGAGATCGCCTCGGAGGCGGCGCGCTGGCCGCCCTCGGTGGTTCCGGCGTCGTCCTTTACGGTGATCTGGACGTCGGCGCCGGGGAAGTCCTTCAGCGCCAGTTCGGCCGCGTTGCGCAGCTGGCCGGCGATCTGCGCCGACTGACCGCCCGCCGATTTCGGCAGCACCAGCGCGATGCGGACCGAACCGGTGCCGATCACGTCGCCACTGGCGGCCGAGGTCGACGAAGGTGTAGGTTCGGCGAACCCGCCTCCACCACCGCCGCCGGGGAACGTGCTGCCGCAGGCGGCGAGGGTGAGGGTCGAGGCGCCGGCGAGCGCGACGGAAAGAAACCGCCGACGACCCACGAGGGTAGAGGCGGCGAGGGAGGGGGCATTGCGCGGCAAGGAGGAACACCTCTTTTCGGACGATGCGGCCACCCGACGTAACTGGCCCGGTGCGGCGGGATTTTGTCCTTCCGACGCCGACAAGTCAAAACCGCGCCGCGGAATTCCACCGTCCACTCCCCGGAAACCCCGCGAAAATCCGCAGTTCCACGGAGTTTTTCACCCCGACGAAGGGTCGAGATGACGCAGTCCGCTTTTCCCGACGACGACGCGACCCCGCCCTCCGGCGGCCGCGCCGCGACCTTCCGCGTCGACGCCGCGACTTTCCCCGCCCCCTCGCCGGGAGCGGGCCTGCACGTCGTCGCCACCCCGATCGGCCGGCTCGCCGACGTCACCCTCAGGGCGCTGGAGACGCTAGCCGGCGCCGATCTGATCGCCTGCGAAGACACCCGCGTCACCCGCGTCCTGCTCGACCGCTACGCCATCCGGGTGCCGCTCGTCTCCTACAACGACCACAACGCCGCCGAGCGCCGGCCCCGCCTCCTCGCCGCCCTCGACGAGGGCAAGGCGGTGGCGCTGGTCTCCGACGCCGGCACGCCGCTCGTCTCCGATCCGGGCTACAAGCTGGTCGCCGAGGCGATCGCCGCCGGCCATCGGGTGATCCCGGTGCCCGGCCCCTCGGCGATGCTGGCGGCGCTGGTGGCCAGTGGCCTGCCGTCCGACACCTTCCTCTTCGCCGGGTTCCTGCCGACCAAGCTCGAGGCGCGTCGCCATCGGTTGGAGGATCTCGCCCGCGTGCCCGCGACCCTGGTCTTCTACGAGAGCCCGCATCGCCTCGCCGACATGCTCGCCGACGCCGTCGCGGTGTTCGGCGCTTCCCGCGCCGGCGCGGTGGCGCGCGAACTCACCAAGACCTTCGAGGAGACGGTGCGCGGCAGCCTCGGCGAACTGGCGGCGATCTTCGCCGAGCGCGCCGTCAAGGGCGAGATCGTCGTGGTGATCGGCCCGCCGGCCGAGGAGAAGGCGAGCGAGGCCGACGTCGACGCGATGTTGCGCGCCGCCCTCGCCCGTCAGGCGCCGGGCAAGGCGGTGGCCGAGGTCGCCCGCTTGACCGGCGCCGATCGCAAGGCGCTCTACGCCCGCGCCATGGCGCTCAAGGCGGAGGCCGACGGGAAGGACGGATGAGGCGGGACCTCGACGATCGCCGCCGCGCCTTCCGCCTCGGCCTTTCCGCCGAGAGCCGCGCCGCCTGGATGCTGCGGCTGAAGGGCCATCGCATCCTCGAGCGGCGCTGGCGCTGCCGCCTCGGCGAGATCGACCTCGTCGCCCGACGCGGCCACACGGTCGTCTTCGTCGAGGTCAAGGCGCGCGCCGAGGAGGCGACGGCGATCGACGCGGTCGGCCCGAGGAGCCGCGCCCGCATCCTCGCCGCCGCCGATCTGTGGGTCGCCGAACATCCGTTCTACGCCGCCTGGGATCGCCGCTTCGACGTCGTCGCGGTGCTGCCGGCGCGTTGGCCGATCCACCGCCCCGACGCCTTCCGCGGCGACGATCTCGATCTCGCCCGGCGGCGGTGGTGAAGCGATCGCCGCGCTCCGATGTTCCACATGAAACCATCGTGACCGGCGGCGGCGTTGTCGGGACGGGTGGGGCGCGCTAGAACTTCGACCCGGCCGCGACCGACGCGGTCTCCGACACGAAGGATCGTAGTCGCATGACGCTCGACGTCGCCGTCCAGATGGACCACATCGCCTCGATCCGCATCGCCGGCGACAGCACCTTCGCGCTGTTGCTCGAAGCCCAGGCGCGCGGTCACCGCCTCTGGCACTACACCCCCGATCGCCTCGCCCTGCGCGACGGCCGCGTCTTCGCCGGCGTCGAGCGGCTCGAGGTGCGCGACGTTCCCGGCGATCACCACAGCCTCGGCGCGGTCGAGCGGGTCGATCTCGCGCGCTTCGACGTGGTGCTGCTGCGCCAGGATCCGCCGTTCGATCTGCACTACGTCACCACGACGCATCTGCTCGAGCGCATCCACCCGAAGACCCTGGTGGTCAACGATCCGGCGAGCGTCCGCAACGCGCCGGAGAAGATGTTCGTCACCGAGTTCCCGGATCTGATGCCGCCGACCCTGATCTCGCGCGACGCCGACGAGATCCGCGCCTTCCGCGCCGAGTTCGGCGACATCGTGATGAAGCCGCTCTACGGCCACGGCGGCGCGGCGGTGTTCCGCGTCCGCGAGGCCGACGAGAACTTCGGTTCGCTGATGGACATGTTCTCGACGACGTGGCGCGAGCCCTGGGTGATCCAGCGCTATCAGTCCGAGGTCCGCGACGGCGACAAGCGCATCATCCTGGTCGACGGCGAGTTCGCCGGCGCGGTCAACCGCGTTCCGGCCGCCGACGACCTTCGCTCCAACATGGTGCGCGGCGGGCGGGCGGCGGCCACCGACCTGACCGATCGCGAGCGCGAGATCTGCGAGCGCATCGGCCCGTCGCTGCGGGCTCGCGGCCTGATCTTCGTCGGCATCGACGTCATCGGCGACTTCCTGACCGAAATCAACGTCACCTCGCCGACCGGCATCCGCGCCATCCGTCGTCTCGGTGGTCCCGACATCGCCGCGATGATCTGGGACCGCATCGAAGCGAAACGCGCCGCCGGCCACTGAGGCGCCGCCGAGAGGAGGGTCGCCCGCGTGATCCGCGTTACGCTCGGGGGGGCCTTCGCGGCCCTCGTCGCCTCGGCCCTGCTCGCGCTCGTCTCGACGGCGGTGGCGGCGGGCGAGCGCTACGCTGTGATCGCGCCGGCCGCCGGCAGCGCCTTCCACGAGGCGGTCGCCGCCGGCTGCAAGGCCCGCGCCGCCGAACTCGGCGCCGATTGCGCGTTCTACGCCCCCGGCCCGAACGAACCGCGCAGCCAGGGCGAGATCGTCGCCGCCCTGGTCGCCGAGAAGATCGACGGCATCGCGATCTCACCCGCCCTGATCTCCGACGTCCGGCCCGCGGCGATCGCCGCCCGCGCCGCCGGGATCTCGGTCGCCGCCTACGACGCCGATCTGCCGGAAGAGGCCCGCGACGGCTTCGTCGGCACCGACGCTCGCGATTTCGGCCGCGCTCTCGGCGCCTCGCTGCGGCGGTGGCGACCGGACGGCGGCATGTACGCGGTCCTGACCGGTGATCCGGGCTCGCGCAGCCTCGCCGATCGCGTCTCCGGTGTGCGCGACGCCCTCGGCGCCGGATGGCGCGAGATCCCGGCCTCGCCGGTCGTCGTCGCCTCCGGCGAACCGCGCGAAGCCGCCGCCGCGCTCGATCGGCTGCTCGGCGAGCACGCCGAACTCGACGCGGTGATCTCGGTCGGCGCCTGGCCGCTCCTCGACGAGACGGTCTGGCGCGAGGTCGCCAAACGCCACGAGGATCGCCTCCACCGCGCCCGGGTGGTGCTGGTCGTCGCCGATGCGCTGCCGGTCGAGAAGCGTCTGGTGCGCGACGGCCTCGCCCATGTCCTGGTGGGGCAGCGCCCCGCCGAAATGGGCGCCCGGCTCGCCGACATGATGGCGGCGAAACGCGCCCGGCGCCCGTTCTCCGAGATCGTCTACGTCGGCTTCGACGTCTTCACCCGCCGCGATCTGCTCGCCGCGCCGGAGTGAACCGGCGTTCGCGCGACGTTCGAAAATTACAACCATCGCAGAGCAAATGTCTTGTCGGGGTTGCGTTCGTTCTCTTCTTGTTCTATGAGGAACGAGGGGATCGGAGGCGAAGGCATGGTCGCACGGGTGACGACGGTGGCGTTTCGGGGGATCGAGGCGGTTCCCGTCGACGTGCAGGTGCAGATCACCGCCGGCAACCCGGTGTTCGCGCTGGTCGGCCTGCCCGACAAGACGGTGGGCGAGAGCCGCGAGCGCATCCGCGCCGCCCTCTTCGCCTCCGGCCTCGCCCTGCCGCAGCGCCGCATCACCGTCAATCTCGCCCCCGCCGACCTGCCCAAGGAGGGCAGCCATTACGATCTGCCGATCGCGCTGGCCATCATGTCGGCGATCGGCGCCATGCCGGGCGACCAACTCGACGAGCACGTCGCCCTCGGTGAGCTCGGCCTCGACGGATCGATCGCCCCGGTCGCCGGCGTCCTGCCGGCGGCGATCGGCGCGAGCGCCCTCGGCAAGGGGCTGATCTGTCCGGCGGCGAGCGGCTCGGAGGCGGCGTGGGCGAGCCCCGATCTGCCGATCGTCGCCGGCCGCAGCCTCACCCAGCTCGCCAACCACTTCAAGGGCACCCAGGTGGTCTCCCGCCCGACCGCGAAGGTGCGCGAGGCGACCGCCAACTTGCCCGACCTCGCCGACGTCAAGGGCCAGGAGAGCGCCAAGCGGGCGCTGGAGATCGCCGCCGCCGGCGGGCATCATCTGTTGATGGTCGGCCCGCCCGGCGCCGGCAAGTCGATGCTGGCCGCCCGCCTGCCCTCGATCCTGCCGCCGCTGTCGCCGCGCGAGCTGCTGGAAGTGTCGATGATCGCCTCGATCGCCGGTGAGCTCGCCGACGGCCGCCTGACCGATCGCCGCCCGTTTCGCGCCCCCCACCATTCCGCCTCGATGGCGGCGCTGGTCGGCGGCGGCATGCGGGCGCGGCCGGGCGAGATCTCGCTCGCCCACGACGGCGTCCTCTTCCTCGACGAGCTGCCGGAATTCGCGCCGCAGGTGCTCGACGGTCTGCGTCAGCCGCTGGAGACCGGCGAGGTGGTGATCGCGCGCGCCAATCATCGGGTGAGCTACCCCGCCCGCATCCAGCTGATCGCGGCGATGAACCCGTGTCGTTGCGGGCACGCCGGCGAGCCCGGTCACACCTGCCGGCGCGGCGTTCGCTGCGCCGAGGACTATCAGGCGCGTCTCTCCGGTCCGCTGCTCGACCGCATCGATCTCAGGATCGAGGTGGCGGCGGTGACCGCCGCCGATCTGTTGCTGCCGGCGCCGAAGGAGAGCTCGCGCGACGTCGCCGCCCGCGTCGCCGCCGCCCGCGCGGTGCAGACCGAGCGCTTCCGCGCCCTCGGTCTCGACGATCTGCGCACCAACGCCGATCTCCCCGCCGCCCTGGTCGAGGAGATCGCCGCGCCGGATGCCGCCTCGCGGCGCTGGCTGGTCGACGTCGCCGAACGCATGCGGTTGTCGGCGCGCGCCTATCACCGCGTCCTCAAGGTCGCCCGCACCCTCGCCGATCTCGACGGCGGCGGACCGGTCGGCCGTCTCCATCTCGCCGAGGCGTTGAGCCTGCGCGGCGAGATCGGCGCCGCGACCCGCTCCGCCGCCTGATCGGAGCGATCGTCGGCGCTCGCTCGGGGGCTCCGAAGCCGCCGCGGCACTCCTCGCCGTCGCGTCCGGCGAGCGAGGCCGTCTTCGCGCGCGAACAACGGGGACGACGGGGAGAACCGCGACCGTCGAACTCCGCGGGCATCGGGCGTCAAAGCTTTCGCAACGCCTGTCGGCGAAGATCGGACCGTCGCGAGGAGGGGACCCTCGCGCGCCGCGCATCCGGACCTGGGCGTCGCCGGTGGCGGATCTGCTTCGCGCCGGGTTTCGAGGCCGCCGATGACATTGGACCGGACCGCCGTCACCGACGATGCCGAAGCCCGCGGCGTCGGGCGCCGCCCGTGGCGCGACGTTCTCGACGCCCCGTTGCTGTTGGTGATCGCCCTCGCGGTGATCGTCGCCGTCGCCGATCCCGACGCCGCCCGCGACATCGTCGCGGTGGTCGGCGTCTTCGCTGCGCTCGCCGTCGTGGTCTCGCGGCTGCGCCGCGACGCCCCGGCACCGGAGGTCGCCGAGCCGAGCCCCGAAACCGCCGACGCGCGCGAGCATTTCCTCGCCCTGGCCGCCCACGAGATCCGCACCCCGCTGACCGGCATCCTCGGCCTCGCCGACCTGCTCGGCGAAACCGCGCTTTCTTCCGAGCAGACCGCCTATGTCCGCGCCTTGCGCGGCTCCGGCGAGGGGCTGTTGCGGCTGGTCGACGGCTACCTCGACCTGTCGCGGCTGGAGGCCGGCGCGGTCGAGGCCAAGCCGGTGCCGACCGAGATCGAGACCGTGGTGGAAGAGGTGGTCGAGCTGCTCGCCCCGCCCTGTCAGGGCAAGGGGCTGGAGATCGCCGGTCACGTCGCGCCGGGTCTGCCGCGCCGGGTGTCGGTCGATCCGCTGTTGTTGCGGCAGGTGTTGATCAACCTCGCCGGCAACGCGGTGAAGTTCACCGAGGTCGGCGGCGTGGCGATCGAGGTCGATCGCGACGGCGACGGCGACCGGATCCGCTTCCGCGTCCGCGACACCGGCGTCGGCATCGCCCCCGAGGAGGCCTCGCGCATCTTCGACGCCTGGGAGCGCGTCGAGACCGAGGGCCTGGCGCAGGGCACCGGCCTCGGCCTCGCCATCGCCCGCGGCATCGTCGAGCGCATGGGCGGCGAGATCTCGTTGTCGAGCCGCCTCGGCGCCGGGTCGACCTTCGCCTTCTCGCTCGACTTGCCGGTGATCGAGCCGGCCGCCGCCGCCGAACGGCCGCTCGCCGGCCGCCGCATCGCGATCCTGTCGAATGCCGCCGTCGAGCCGCCGCTGCTCGTCCGGCGTCTGCATGCCCTCGGCGCCGAGGCGTGGCTGGCCGGCGGCGTCGCCGCGCTCGCCGAGGCCGACGGCTTCGACGTGGTGCTGATCGACGCCGAAGGGGAGGCGGATCCCGCCGCCCGTCTCGACGAACTGCGCGCCGCCGGCCGTCGCGCCGCGGCGGTGGTGATGATCGCGCCGGCACGCCGCGCCGAGCTCCCGGCGCTGCGCGCCGCCGGCTTCGCCGCCCACCTGATCCGACCGGTCCGCTCCGCCTCGCTGGCGCGGGTGATCGCGCTCGCCGTCGGCGACGTCGAGGCGGCGCGGCCG